>NZ_JBFBAX010000025.1:0-101778 GCF_040682395.1 Streptomyces sp. NPDC051207
CAGCAGCAGCGCGGCGTCCAGCTCGCGCGAGCCGTAGGACTGCGTGAAGGTGCGGACGTCCGTAGCAAGGGGAAGGGCGGCCTCTCTGTGCCTGGGCCGGGCCCGGGGCAACTACCGGTCACGAGTTTTCCCGGATCAGACATGAGGGCTGCCGTCACCGGACCGCACGGTCGTACGCAGGGCGATGAGGGCCGCCAGGAGGGAGAGGACGGCCAGCACGCCGAACATCTGGGAGTAGCCGCCCAAGGGCAGGACGAGCACGGCTCCGGCGAACGGTGCCAGTGCCGCGGCCATCGAGGCGGGAGCGGCGAGGAGTCCTGACAGCCGGCCGTAATGCGTGGTGCCCCACCGGTCGGTCACCGCCGTGGCCTGGAGAAGAGTGAGGTTGCCTCGGACCGCGCCGGCCGCGATCGACAGGCCGACCAGCAGGGCGTATGGGCCGGGGACGAGCGCGAGGGCCGCTGTGGTGACACCGCCGAGCGCGATCAGGGCGGTGGTGCGGGCGGTCGGTCGGGTGTGGCGCGCGAGTGCGGCATACAGAGTGCGGCCCAGAGTCTGTCCGGCACCGCCGAGGCCGAGGGCCCAGGCCGCCTGGGTGGTGGTGTATCCCCGTTCGAGAAGCAACGGCACCAGAGCAATGACGACGGCGTACATCGCGAATGACGAGAAGGTCAGCGCTGCTGCCAGCATCCAGAACGGGCGCGTTCGCTCCGCCCGCTCAGCGGCCTGTTCCGCCATTACGGGTGAGTGGGGCGCGTCAGGCCAGGGAACCTTCAGGGCGAGGGCATGCGCCGGGATCGTGATCACGGCCAGGACTGCGGCGAGCACCAGGTAGGTCGTGCGCCAGGACGTGTGGTCGGCGAGTACGGCGGTCACGGGGGCGAAGACCGTGGAGGCGAGACCGCCGGCGAGCGTCACGATGGTCATGGCGCGGATGTGGTCGGGCGCCCACCAGCGGGTGAGGGCCGCGAAGGCGGGCTGGTAGAAGGTGGACGCCATGGCGAGTCCGGCGCACAGCCATCCGGCCACGAACACGACGATGTTGGGGGCTGCTGCCACGATCACGAGGCTGAGCACGCCGAGGACCGAGCCGGGCGTCATGACGGCGCGCGGCCCGCGGTGGTCGAGCAGGCGCCCCACGCGGATTCCGGCCAGTGCGGAGACCAGCAGTGCCGCGGAGAAGGCGGCCGTGGTCGCGCCTGTGGACCAGCCGGTGTCAGCGGTGATCTGCGGGTTCAGGACGGGGAAGGCGTAGTAGACGATGCCCCAGCTGGTGATCTGCGTGGCGCAGAGCGCGGGCAGGGCGGCGCGGGGCCGCGACCGGTCCCCTGTTCCGGTCGCGGCCCCGCTGGTGGCGACGTCGGTCATGAGCCGCAGCATCCGCCGCCCGACGCCTGCTCGGTGGGTGCGGTCGGCTCGGTCGCCGGGGCGCTGCCGATCTGGACCAGAGCGGGCGCGGGGGCGCAGCAGCCTCCGGCGTCGGCATCGGCGTCGGGCTGGTCGAAGAGTCCGGCGCCGCCGCAGACCCCGGTTTCGGGCAGGGTGAGCTCGACACGGTCGGCGGCCTCCAGGTCGCCGGCGATGGCGGCGGCCACGGAGCGGACCTGCTCGTAGCCGGTCATGGCCAGGAACGTCGGCGCGCGGCCGTAGGACTTCATGCCGACGAGGTAGATGCCCTGTTCGGGGTGGGACAGCTCGCGGTGGCCGTGGGGGTACACGGTGCCGCAGGAGTGCTGGTTGGGGTCGATCAGCGGTGCGAGCTCGACCGGCGCCTGGAGGCGCTCGTCCAGGTTGAGGCGGACCTCGGACAGGAACGACAGGTCGGGACGGAAGCCGGTCAGCACGATCACCTCGTCCACGGCATCGAGGCGTCGGCCGTCCTCGCCCACCAGCACGAGTCGGCCGTCACCGTCGCGCTCGATCGCCTCGGTGCGGAACCCAGTGACGGCATCGGCGTAGCCCTCGTCGACGGCGGCCTTCGCCGCGAGGCCCAGGGCGCCTCGGGCGGGAAGCTGGTCGGCGGTGCCGCCGCCGAAGGTGGAGCCCGAGATCCCGCGGCGCAGGATCCACACCGCCCGCGTCCCGGTGCCGTCGTCGGACTTGGCGAGGTCGGAGAGGTAGGCCAGGGCGGTGAAGGCGGAGGCGCCCGAGCCGATGACCGCCGTGCGCTTCCCGGCGTAACGGGCCTGTATGGCCGGGTCCTTGAGGTCGGGGACACGGTAGGTGACGTGGTCGGCGGCGGCCTTCTCGCCCAGCGCCGGGAGGCCGCTGCCGCCGGCCGGGCTCGGTGTGGTCCAGGTGCCGGAGGCGTCGATCACCGCGCGGGCGAAGACGCGCTCTTCCGTGCCGTCCGCGTTCCTGAGGTGCACGACGAAGGGCTGGGTTTCCCGGTCGGCGTCGACGATCCGGTCACGGCCGGCTCGGGAGACGCCGGTGACGGTGGCGCCGAAGCGGACTCGCTCGCCCAGGACGTCGGCGAGTGGCTGAAGGTAGTGCTTGGCCCAGTCACCGCCCGAGGGGTAGGTGGCGGGGTCCGGCTTGACCCAGCCGGTGGGGGCGAGCAGCTTCTCCGCGGCAGGGTCGGTGACCTCGCCCCAGGTGGAGAACAGCCGCACGTGCGCCCACTCGCGCACTGCCGCTCCGGCGGCCGGACCGGCTTCCAGGATCAGGGGCTCGATGCCGTGGTCGACGAGGTGGGCGGCAGCGGCCAGCCCGGTCGGTCCGGCTCCGATCACAACGACGGGCAGCTCGGCGGTGGCGGGCGCGTTCACGGCGACTCCCTGCATGTTTCGACATCTGTCAATGGCTTGCGCAGCCAGCATGGCACCTGATTCGATGAGCGTCAACATAGACATTCACCGAATCAGGCGAGGATGGTTCATGGAGCACATCGATGTAGCGGTGATCGGCGGCGGTCAGTCCGGGCTGGCCGCGGCGCAGGCCCTGCTGCGGGAGAGACTTCAGCCGGTGGTCCTGGAGGCGTCCGAACGGGCCGCCGGGTCGTGGCCGCGCTACTACGACAGCCTCACCCTGTTCTCACCCGCCCGGTACAGCTCACTGCCGGTGATGCCGTTCCCCGGCGGCGATCCGGACCGCTACCCGCACCGGGACGAGGTCATCGCCTACCTGACCGCCTACGCCGCCCGCCTGGACGCCGACGTCCGCACCCGCAGCCGCGTCACCGCCGTGCGGGCAGACGGCCCGGGGTTCGTCGTGGAGTTGGAGGGCGGCGGGCGCCTGGCGGCCCGGGCGGTGGTCGCCGCATCCGGCACCTTCGGCCGCCCGCATCGTCCGGGGTTGCCTGGCCTGGAGCGGTTTACGGGTGCGGTGCTGCACGCCGCCGACTACCGACGCCCCGAGCCCTTCGCCGGTCAGCGAGTGGTCGTGGTGGGCGCCGGGAACTCCGCGGTGCAGATCGCCGCCGAACTCGCCGCCGTGGCACAGGTGACGCTCGCCAGCCGTCACCCGGTGAAGTTCGCGCGTCAGCGCATTCTCGGCCGCGACCTGCACTTCTGGCTGAAGCGAATCGGCCTCGACACCGCCCCGCTCGGCCGCCTGGTGCGGACTCCGCCGACCCAGTTGGTCATCGACGACGGCCACTACCGGGCCGCGGTCGCGGACGGAGCGCCGGACCGGCGGGAGCTGTTCACCGACGCCGAGGGCAGCAAAGTGACCTGGGCCGACGGGAGCGCCGAGGCGGTGGACACGATCCTGCTCGCCACCGGCTACCGCCCGGACCTGCCCTACCTTGCACCGCTCGGCGCCCTCGACGGTACGGGTCATCCGCTGCACCGCGACGGCGCGTCCTCCGTGCGCCCGGGCCTGGCGTTCACCGGCCTGGAATGGCAGCGAAGCCTGTCCTCCAACTCCCTGCGCGGTGTGGGCCGCGACGCAGCCCGCGCCGCTCGGAGACTGGCCGCCCACCTGTCCAGCACGTGATGTCGCTTGCCACCCTCCCCCACTTGGTTCGACATATGTCAACATAGACGTATGTCAAACGCGAGGGTGTTGCCGCTGCTGGAGCCTGACGCCGGCCAGGTTGTGGTGCCGTGCTGCCCGCCGCTCACCGAGCGCCCCATGACCGCGCAGGAGGCCGAGACCGCCGCGCGGATGTTCAAGGCGCTCGGCGATCCGGTGCGTCTGCGGCTGTTCTCGGCGGTGGCCTCGCACGAGGGCGGCGAGGCGTGCGTGTGCGACATCTCCGATGTCGGCGTCTCCCAGCCGACGGTCTCCCACCACCTGAAGAAGCTCAAGGAGGCCGGGCTGCTCACTTCGGAGCGGCGCGGCACGTGGGTGTACTACCGGGTCGAGCCGTCCGTCCTTGCGGCGATGGGCAAGCTCCTGACGACTGCGGATGCGGCCTGACGCCCGGGCCGGATCGAGCTACCGACTCCTGGCTGAGTGCCCCGGCGCCTGGTTACCAGCCTCTGATGATCAGTACTGCGCGGGAATCGCACAGGTAGCCACGCGTCAGACGAGGTGGGCGGCCAGCTCGCGTTCCAAGACGGCCTTCGGCTTGGCGCCGACGATGGTCTGCACTACCTCACCGCTCTTGTAGACGTTCATCGTCGGGATGGACATCACGCCGTACTGGGCGGCGATGGCCGGGTTCTCGTCGATGTTGAGCTTGACGATCTCGATCTTGTCGCCGTGCTCGGCTGCGATCGCCTCCAGGGAAGGCGCCAGCTGGCGGCACGGGCCGCACCAGGCGGCCCAGAAGTCGACCAGGACGGGCTTGTCGCTCTTGAGGACGTCCTGCTCGAAGGAGTCCTCGGTCACGTTCTTGAGAGCCATGGGGTGCTTCTCTCCTGCGGGTGGGGCGTCAGACGGCGGCCGCGAGCGGCTCGTCCTCGGTGTGGGACTCGCTCGTGCCCGCATCGGCGAGGGCTGCGAGGTACCGCTCGGCGTCGAGTGCGGCCGCGCATCCGGTGCCGGCGGCGGTGATGGCCTGGCGGTAGGTGTGGTCGACGACGTCACCGGCGGCGAAGACGCCGGGGATGTTCGTGCGGGTGGACGGGGACTGCACCTTGAGGTAGCCGTCCTCGTCCAGCTCCAGCTGGCCTTTGAACAGTTCGGTGCGCGGGTCGTGGCCGATCGCGATGAACAGGCCGGAGACGTCCAGGTCGCTGGTGGCGCCGGTGAAGACGTCGCGGAGCACGACGCCGCCGAGCATGCCGTCCTTCTCCTTGATCTCGGCGATCTCGCTGTCGAAGGCGAAGGAGATCTTGTCGTCGGCGAAGGCCCGGTTCTGCATGACCTGGGAGGCGCGCAGGGTGGAACGGCGGTGGACCACCGTGACCGAGCGAGCGAAGCGGGTGAGGAAGGTGGCCTCCTCCATCGCGGTGTCGCCGCCGCCGACCACGACGATGTCCCGGTCACGGAAGAAGAAGCCGTCGCAGGTGGCGCACCAGGACACGCCGCGCCCGGACAGTTCCTCCTCGTTCGGCAGGCCGAGCTTGCGGTAGCCGGAACCGGTCGCGACGATCACGGCCCGCGCCCGGTGCACGGTTCCGGCGGTGTCGGTGACGGTCTTGATGTCCCCGCTCAGGTCGACTTCGACGGCATCGTCCTCGACGATCTCGGCGCCGAACCTCTCGGCCTGCGACCGCATGTTCAGCATGAGATCCGGGCCGTCGATGCCCTCGGGAAAGCCGGGGAAGTTCTCGACCTCGGTGGTCGTCGTGAGCGAGCCGCCTACGAAGATGGCGCCACCGAAGACGAGCGGCTTGAGGCTGGCACGGGCGGTGTAGAGGGCGGCGGTGTATCCGGCGGGTCCGGAGCCGATGACGATGACGTTCCGGATCTCGCTCACGCGGTGGTCTCCGGCTTCTCCGGCGCGATCTCCTCGATCAGGCCCTCGACCAGCTTCTTGATCTCGTCGCGGATCGGCCGCACGGCCTCGACGCCCTGGCCGGCCGGGTCGTCCAGCTGCCAGTCGAGGTACTTCTTGCCGGGGAAGACGGGGCAGGTGTCGCCGCAGCCCATGGTGATGCAGACGTCCGACTCCTTGACCGCGTCGATGGTCAGAATCTTGGGGGTCTCGGCGGAGATGTCGATTCCGACCTCACGCATGGCCTCGACGGCGGCCGGGTTGACCTGGTCGCCGGGCGCGGAACCGGCGGAGCGGACCTCGACGCGGTCCCCGGCCAGGTGGCTCAGCCACGCGGCGGCCATCTGGGAGCGGCCAGCGTTGTGGACACAGACGAAGAGCACGGAGGGCTTGTCGGACATCAGAGGTCTCTCTTGTCTCGCAGGAACGGGCACGGCTCACATCAGCACCCGGTGGTGTCAGCTATCACTGATGTGAGAGTATCAGCCCATGATGACGTCAGTCGACACTGACCTGATCCGGGTTCTGGCCGACCCGCTCAGGCTCCGGATCGTGACCTTGCTGGCCAGAGAGACCCTGTGTACCACCCACCTGGTGGAGGAGACCGGCGCACGTCAGACCAACCTCTCCAACCACCTGAGAGTGCTGCGCGAGGCCGGGGTCGTCGAGACGGAGCCGTGCGGCCGGTACACGTACTACAAGGTGCGCCCGGACGTCATCGCCCAGCTCGCCGGCCAGTTCGCCGACCTGGCCGAGTCCGCTCGCAATGCCGCCGACAACAAGAGGGCCTGTCCGTGACCCGCACTGAAGCACCCGCGACCACCGAAGAATCGGTGGTCGCGAAGCTGTCGACGCTCGACCGCTTCCTCGCCGTCTGGATCCTGCTCGCCATGGCCATCGGCCTCGGCCTCGGCCGTGTGATCCCCGGCCTCAACGACGCCCTCGCGAAGGTCGAGATCGGCGGCATCTCCCTGCCGATCGCCATCGGCCTGCTGATCATGATGTACCCGGTGCTGGCCAAGGTCCGCTACGACAAGCTCGACGCCGTCACCGGCGACAAGAGGCTCATGGCCTCGTCGCTGGTCATCAACTGGATCGTCGGCCCGGCGGTCATGTTCGCGCTGGCCTGGATCTTCCTGCCGGACCTGCCCGAGTACCGCACCGGCCTGATCATCGTCGGCCTGGCCCGCTGCATCGCCATGGTCATCATCTGGAACGACCTCGCCTGTGGCGACCGTGAAGCAGCCGCCGTGCTCGTGGCACTGAACTCGGTCTTCCAGGTGCTGGCGTTCGGCGTGCTGGGCTGGTTCTATCTCGACCTGCTGCCGGGCTGGCTGGGTCTGGGCAACGGCGAGCAGCTCGACATCTCCATGTGGAAGATCGCCCTGAACGTCGTCATCTTCCTCGGCATCCCGCTGCTGGCCGGCTTCCTCACCCGCCGCGTCGGCGAGCAGAAGCTCGGCCGCGAGAAGTACGAGTCGAGCTTCCTGCCGAAGATCGGCCCGTGGGCCCTGTACGGCCTGCTCTTCACGATCGTCATCCTCTTCGCCCTGCAGGGGAAGACCATCACCTCGCAGCCGCTGGACGTCGCCCGTATCGCGCTTCCGCTGCTGGTGTACTTCGCCGTGATGTGGTTCGGCACGTTCGCCCTCGGCAAGGTCATCGGCCTCGCCTACGACCGCACCGCGACCCTCGCCTTCACCGCGGCGGGCAACAACTTCGAGCTGGCCATCGCGGTCGCCATCGCCACCTTCGGCGTGACCTCCGGCCAGGCCCTGTCAGGCGTCGTCGGGCCCCTGATCGAGGTGCCGGTCCTGGTCGCGCTGGTGTACGTGTCGCTGGCCTGGCGGCGGAAGTTCACCGCCGGTCGGCAGCTGACGGCGGCACCGCAGGAGAGCTGATGCACTGCCTGGACCGCACTGGCATGGTGCGGACCTCGTGACGGCCGCCCGGCGCACGCAGGTGGTGATCGTCGGCGGCGGCCAGTCCGGGCTCGCCGCCGGCTACCACCTGCGCCGCCTCGGCGTGGACTTCGTCATCCTCGACGCCCAGGCCGAGCCGGGCGGCGCCTGGCAACACGCCTGGGACTCGCTGCACCTGTTCTCCCCGGCCGCGTACTCCTCGCTGCCCGGGCGGCCCATGCCCGTACAGGCGGGGGAGGCCTACCCGGACGCACGGCACGTGGTCGGCTACCTCACCGACTACGAGCACCGGTACGGCCTTCCAGTGCACCGGCCGGTCCGCGTCTCCGGCGTCCACCGGGACGGCGGACTCCTGCGCGTCGAGACCGGCTCGGGCGACTGGCGTGCCCAGGCCGTCATCAGCGCCACCGGCACCTGGTGGCGCCCCTTCCTACCCGCCGTGCCCGGGCGCTCGGACTTCCGAGGACGACAGTTGCACACCGTCGAGTACCGCAATCCGCGCGGCTTCGCCGGACAGCGCGTCGTCGTGGTCGGCGGCGGCAACTCCGGCGCGCAGATCGCCGCGGACCTGGCGTACGACACCGAGCTGACCTGGGTGACCCAGCGCCCACCTCGCTTCCTCGCCGACGACATCGACGGCCGCGCCCTGTTCGACGCGGCCTCCGCCCGCCGTCGCGCCCTTGAGGAGGGCCGTGCCGACACCGGGGGCGTCGCCTCGCTCGGCGACATCGTGGCCGTACCGCCCGTACGCGAGGCGCGGGACGCCGGGCTGCTCAAGGCATCGCCGATGTTCACACGCCTCGACCGCGACGGAGTCGCCTGGGCCGAGGGCACGCGGGCTCCGGCTGACGCGGTCATCTGGTGCACCGGCTTCCGTCCGGCCCTCTCGCACCTGGCGCCCCTGGGCCTGCGCGGCCCTCGCGGCCACATCGCCACCGCGGGCACGCGAGCCGTGGACGAACCGCGTCTGCATCTGCTCGGCTACGGAGACTGGACCGGCCCTGCCTCGGCCACCCTCATCGGCGTCGGCCGCCCGGCCCGCGACGCGGCCCGCGAAATCGGCGAACTCCTCAGAGACAGAGGCTGATCCGGTGCCGTCAGCTCAACGTGCTGACGACCTTGCGTACCTCGGCTGCGACGGATTCCGGCAGTGGCGCGTAGTGAATCCTGGCCAGCGGATTTCGGGGCATCAACTGCGCGCGACCGGAGGGGGCCAGGAACTTCCTGGCCCGCACTCAGCCCAGTGCCAACGCCCTACGCCTGGTCATGGCCGCCTGAGGTCGACCAGCTGCTCGGACTCTTTATTCACAGCCTCTTGCACGACGTTTGTCAGGCACTGAGCGAGCGGGACGCAGGCTCCGAGCCAGAGCAGGCAGATACGGAGCAGATGTGAGCGCCCCCGGACTCACCGGAGGCGCGCAGTCGGATCGTCGAGCCCACCGTCCGCCGGAAGATGGCCGTACTGTTGATAGGGCATGTCATCCGGGTTCTTTTCGAGCCTCGTACGCCGCCACGCCGCGTCGAACGAGAGGTTGCCCCGGCTGGCCCGCGCCAGCCGCCCAGCGCGCCAACTCGTCCACGGCGTAAGCAGCCACCGCCACACGGACGTGCTCACCGGACCACCACGTCCGCAAGCACGGGTCGGACCTGCCGCCCTCCTCACGACTCACCCGCCGGATCCACCACGACGTGCCCGTTGACCAGTGCCTGGGCCTTTGCGGCGTGGTGTGGTCGCTGGGCGCTGTGCATGCCGGCGGCCAGGAGGGTGTACAGCATCTGTTTCTGGGTGTGGTCGGGGAAGCTGGAGAGGAACTCGCGCAGCACTTCGACGGCTTCGTGTTCGACGGTCCGTTCGTCCTCGGGGCGGTGCTGGGCGAACACCCCGGCTACCGTGCTCACCTTGTCGGCGAGGGTGGGGAGTTGGGACAAGTCCGCGTTGTCTCGCTCGATCCATCGCGCCAACAGGGCCGCTGGGTTGGCTAGTTCCACGGCGAGCGCGTCGGTCTTCTGCCGGCGGAGGAGATCGGTAACGGCCTGCCGACGTTGAGCGGCCAGCAGTGCGGCCACGGCGGCCCGATCGTCGGGCAGCAGATCGAGCGTCAGCTCGGCCGTGAACTCGACGGGAGGGTCGGTGGGCAGCCGACGCAGCCGGGCGAGATGCTGGCCGCAGACGTCCCGCGCCGAAGCGAGATCGGCTGGGTCGCACGTCTTGGAGACCTTGCCCGCAGCAGCCCTGAGCGTGCTGCGCACCGCCCCCGCGATCTCCTCCACCGGGCCTGGGTACGGCGGCTCGGTGAGCACCGTGGCCGTGATCCGGGCGCTGAAGCCGATTCCGGGGCAGGCACTGCGCAGGCGGACTTCGAAGCGGCTCAGACCGCGCCGTACCGCCCTGCGCTCGCGGCGGCGCGACCATCTTGTGGAGGCCATCGGTCAGGACCCGGCCGAAGCGTGTTCGTGGGCGGAGACAAGAGACGACAACGCCGGGGGCAGCCGGAGGTCCTTGCGCAGTTCGATGACCGCCTCGCCGTCGGCGACCCCGGGCTCGCCGAAGATGAGGGCCGAGACCGGAGTGGCGACCAGGTGATCCAGAACGACCTGGTTGATGATCTCCGTCATGAGCTCGGTCGGCACGTCCGCCGTCTTCCGCACCTCGGCCCAAGCGGCCAGCAGCTGTCGGCATTCCGCTTCGACGCGGGTGTCGGCCAGAGCCGCTTTCCAGCCGGCCACAAGCGCTTCCCTGACGTCTTGCTTCAGCTCGGCCGCGGCCAGCATGACCTGTAGAACGTACGGATCCACGCTTGGATCCAGCAGCGACAGGAAGGCTCGGTGTCCCGCCAGGTGCTTCTTCTCGGTAGCCCACTTGATGACCGTGTTCCATACGCGTGGCAGCTGGCCGTCGCGTGCGGCTATGTCCCGCAGCGCCTCCTGCGCCGTCCGTACGGCCTCGTCCGGCTCGGGCCGGTCGAGAATGTGCCGCAGGCGGACGAGGGCCTGGCGCGGGTAGTGCTCGGCGAACTCACCACGGCAGACCAGGGCGACGACCGTTGCGACGGCTTTCGAAGTCTCCTGCGCAGAGTCCAGCAATAGACCCCGGACCCCGGCGCCCAGTGTGTCCGACTCCGCGGCGACGGTCAGGAAGCGGGCGATCAGTGCACGGTGCTCGGGGCTGTCTGCTCCGTTGTCGATCCAGGCGTGGACCTTCTGGACGACCCGGATGTCGTTCTCGGCGACGGCCAGTTCGACCAGGAGGTCGCTGATGGCAGCCAGGTCGCTACCCGCCCCCTTCGGGGATGTGATGGTGTCCAGCCACTTCAGCAGGTGCGGGTGGATGTCGGCACGCTGCTGCCACAGGTGGAGCAGGACCGCACGGGCGTATCCGGGCTTGTGGTCCAGGGACACCGTCCGCCCGGTGACCTCGGCGCCCATCGCGGTCAGCCGGCTGGTCAGATCCGGTCCGGTCAGGATCGTGCGGACGTCTGCCTTCGGTGATTCACCCAGCAGTTCCCGGGCGCCGTCCTGAACAGTCAGCGCATCCTTGCCGTTGAGGAAGACAGAGGAGATCAACAGGGCGCGGTCATCCGGATTGTTCTCGGTCGCGGAGAAGACGTCCCGCACGTCGGTGCGCCACTCCTGGAAGGCGCTCAGGGCTCTCTCGAGACCCTTCGGGGAGTCTTCCGCAGCGGCGAGTTTGGCGGGCCAGGTCGGCGGCGTCCGCAGGTCGGCTGCCGTCGGTCAGTTGCTGCGCTGCCTTGCCGGCCAGGCCAGTGCCCGACGGCACACCGGTCAGCCAGTGCAGGCGGCCCGGCTGGTGGTGCACGTACTCTAAATGCATCCTGGCCACGCGACGCGCGGACGGTCGAGCCGTGGCACGGACGACGACGCCCGCTACCGCCCCCGCCACCGCCTCGGGCCAGCCGTGTTCATCGGCGATCACAACGAGGAACGTGCCCGAGAGCCTCAGCTCTCCCGCGTAACTCACCAGTTGCTGAGCGAAAGCGCCCCGATTCTGCCAGGCGCTGATCTCCGCAGCCACGTCCAGCAGGTAGCCCGTGCCCGGCTCATCAGGCAGCTCGGCGACGTCCGGGGAGCCCGGTTTCTCCCAGTCGGGCACGATCTCCTGGAGCTTGAGGGACTGGCCTTGGGCCACCTCCCACAACGCCTTGATTCCGGCGGTTCGCTTGCCATACCCAGGCGGGCCCGTGACGACTGCCAGGCGAGGCCCGTTCCCGGTGAGACGGGCGACGGCCTTCTCTGCGGTCGGCACGCGCTGGTCGCGCACATCCAGCTCCACCCACGCCCGTCGTACGACGTCGAGCTCGGCCTGCGGGATGTTGACCACCGGCAGCTGCGGCTTGTCCTTCATCGTGATGGAGCCGGCGGCCACGATGATCTTCGAGTTCTGGTTGCCGTCGACCTGCACTTGGAAGCCAGGCATCGGCGGGGCGGCGAGCGGAGGCGGAGGCGGTACGGGCCCGGAAAAACTGTCCTCATTCACCGGCTCTGCTCCGGAGCGCGGTAGTGGAAGCCGCCCGAGGCGTTGATGTCGCCGCCGGAGATGACGACCATGCTGTCGGTGTTGTGGTGCACGCTCGTCCGCGCCCCACCGCCGTCGTTCGCCCCCTTGGCCTGGTCGACCACGTCTTGGAGTTCCTGTGCCGCATCCGGGTGCTTCTGCAGAAACGCCGCCAGCTGGATCATCAGCTCGTTCCGAAGCCGGTCCTCCACCGATCCGCGCTCGCTCTCCGAGCTGTCGACGAGCCGTTGCCGCGCAGCGTCGATGAGCCGCAGTTCCTGCGCGGCACTCTCCTCCCCACCCCGCCGGAAGAGCCGGGCCACCCCTGCCCGCATCGACTCCCATGTGCTCCTGGCCATCTCGGCGACCAGAGCGCCGGCCCCCACACCCGCGATCTGCATGATCTCCAACGTGTCCCCCATGGTCATGGCCGTTTCCCCTGCTCGACGACGCGTGCAGGGGGCAGCGGCATATTCGACCCATCAGGGTGGATGCCGTCGACAGGGGCGGCAATCGAACACATTTGCCAGATACTGGAATCGGTAATCATCACGCGGACAGATCCAGCCGTTTCGGATGAGAGTCGCGAATTGCCGCACTGAGCAGACCTCCGTAAACCGCAGGCTGGGCGGCAGTTCATGTTTCAGCTACGGAGCAACTTGGCCAAAGCATCACTTTGGGCGATTGTCCGGAAGTGGGTAGAGCGTGCTGGTGTGGGCATCGTGAGCCTGGTAAATGGCCGGTGCCGGAGTGAGGCACCTAGACAGCAGGTCATCCAGTGAGGCAGGGGCGCGGCTGACCGTGACCCTCCGGAGATCGGCGTGGGAGCCGGCCAGAGTCCCACAATCGCCAGGGACAGCCGACGGATCCACCGTGGGCATGATCCTCGACCAGGCTGTTGACCACCGGCGTCGGCCGACGAGACGGCGACCGGGCTGATCTGCTGACGGTGCGGATTCATGCACCTCTTCGTGAACAGGGACCTCAAGCTCTATCGCGCGGACGAGTAGCCCCGAACGGGGCTTCAGCTGGGCGGCGAACGACTCCACCGCGCGGGTCTTGCCGGTGACGACGATGACGTCGCCGACCGCTCTCGCCCTCCCCGCGACCACGCGCGCGGTCGTCGGCCACCGTCGGCGGGCCTGGTGCTGGCTCGGTACCGGGATCTCGGCTGTCGTCGCCAAGTCGGCCACGGGCAAGAGCCGTCTCATTCCTGCAGCGCCACATCGGTTGCTTCACTGCAACGTCCTGGTGGGTCTCACTCGAGCGATACCTCCCCATCGGGCAACCACCCGTCCCAATAGCCCTCCAAGAGCAGGGGCAGCGTTTCCGGCTCCACCGCAACGCCCTTGCCGTGCAGTTCGTCCAAGGTCCACCAGCGTGCGCCAGCCTCCAGCCGTGCGCACACATCGTCGGTCCAAGCCGCAGCGACCGGTCGCACCAGGACGACGTACTGGGTGCGGCGCCGGGCACCGTCGGCTGGAAGGACGCCGACGACCGGCGCGATCCGCAGGTCGGGCAGCCCCGTCCGACGGCACAGCCACTGGACGACGGCCCGGGAATAGGACTGCCCCGCAGGCACCGGTACCAACGGCACCGTCCAGCAACCGGCGGGCTGTTGCCCGGGGGCCAGCAGCACAAAGCGGCGAGCAGTGGACTCGATGACGACCGGGCGAACCCAGCAAACGGCCGCCGTCGGGCAGGAAAGGGCCAAAAAGGTCACAAGGACACCCTCCCCTCCTGTGGTTGGAATAGCATCACAGGTGTGGCATCCGGGTGCCGCCGGGCAGGATGGAACCGTTATGGCGTCCAGCGGACCAGATGCGCAGGGCCGGTGCAGGGCCTTGTCGCATCTGGTCCGCTGGACGGCGAAACCAGGTCGGCGCGAGCAGTGCCGAGGTGTTCCCGGCACGGTGTGAGCGTGCGGGGCGCACCTCGGTGCCGCTCGGCCGGTCTTGTCTACGGACCGGGGAACGGATGGACGCAGCGTGGCCCGACCGGATCGGCACAGGTGACCGGGTCCGGTTGGACGGACGGGTCTACACCGTGGGCGAGTTGCAGGGCCGACGGCTGACCCTGGTGGACTCCTCCGGTGTCACCCGTCAGATGGATCTGGTGGCGCTGCTGCGTGGCTGCCATGGGGAGGTACTTCAAGACGGGGACGCGCCCGCTGGGAGCGACGAGCTGCCGTCGGGTGATGCGCTGGGGCGGGCGCGGTGGTGGCAGAGGCATGTCGTCGAGGTGCTGACCGGGCTCACCCCGGACGCACCGCCTGGTACGCAGCCCCGTCCCGCGTTCGACCCTGCTCACCGCTCGCTGGCGGAGCGGGAGGAGGCCAAGGCCCGAGAGTTGACGGAATCAGGCATGCGCGGCACGTCGGCGCGGACGGTGCGACGCAAGCGGCAGCGCTACGAGACGTTGGGGCTGGCCGGGCTGGTGGACGGGCGGGCCGGACGGCGTGAGGCGCCAGGGGTCCGACTCGATCCCCGGGTGGTCGACGCCGTGCGCGAGATCATCCATTCGCAACCCCGCCCTGGCCGACTGAGTGCTGAACGGGTGCGGGCGCGACTGCTGGATCGGCTCGCCGCTCCGCTCGCCGACGGCGAGGTCTCCGTGCCGTCTCGGTCCGCCCTGCGCAGACTGTGCGCGGAGCTCGACGGCCGTCCGCCACAGAGCGCCACGACAACGCTCACCCAGGTGGGTGAGCGCGTCCACCTGTACGTCGTGCCGGTCCCGGCTCTCGGCGATCAGCCCCACGGAGAGCCGCGGCTGCGCGTGCTGTTCGCGCTGGACGAGGCCAGCGGTGTGCTGCTGACGGCCGTCGTCGGCGACGCCCATGAGCGCACGGTGTACGGACCGGCGCTGCTGGCCAGGATGTGCGTCCCCGCCGACCAACGGACCAACTGGATCACACCGCCGTCGACCGCGCCCGGCCCTGCACCTCCGTACCCTCCGGTGAGCAGTCCGCCAGTGATCCGTCCGCGCACGCTCGTCGTCGATCACGCTTCTGCCCCCGGTATGGGTGCCCTGCGCGCCGCATGCGCGCGCAGCGGCGTCCGCGTGCAGTACGCGCGTCAGGCACCCACGCATGAGCGCGGCCGCGTCGAGCACGTCACAGCCACCGCGGCGGGGCGGTTCGCCGCCTACCTCTTCTCTCCCGCCGGCCAGCCTGCACGTGCGGCGGGATGGCCCATCGAGCGGGTGCAGGAACTACTGGACACCTGGGTGGAGGACTGCTGGCTGCACACCCCCCTCCCGACCCGTGCCGGATTCCCGCAGACACCGCTGGAACGGTACGAGGAACTGACAGCCCATACCGGACGGGTCCCAACTCCCATACCGCCAGAGGAATTTCTGCATCTCCTCAATTCCTGCTGGAGGGTGGTCGGTCCCGGCGGAGTGCGTTTGGGCGGGCACTTCTACGATGCGCCGGCGCTGCATCCGATGCGTCGCCTGGTGTCGCCGCACGGCGGTCGCCAGCCGTTGCAGGTTCGTTGGGATCCATACGACCTACGGCAGGTGTGGCTTCGGGCCGACGAGGACGAGTGGCTCGTGGTCCCTGCCGCACCATCCCGTATCCGACCCACTTCCCGGCCTTCCATTCCCCCTGCCCGCGCCGAGCAGATCAACGCGTGCGGCAGTGCGGCTCCCGCGATGGCCAGCAGCCCCGTGGGCGCTGTCACCTTCGTCCAGGCCACTGGACCGGCCGCGGCAAGAGGAGTCGTCGAGCGGACCGGCATGCCGCGTCTGCCCGCGGCTCAGCAGATCCATGCGCATGAGGCGCCTGAGGTACGCCTGGCCTATCACGCTCAACTCCCGCTCAGCGTGCCTGAAGTCGGCTTTGCCGTGGACCGGATCGAGGACGTGCGGCTCCTCAACCAGCATGCGGACGGGGCCCGTTACGGCCTGCTGCTGCACGGCCCGTCCGGCACCGGCAAGACCACCGCCATGCAGGAGTTCTGGCGGCGTTGCACCGCACCAGACGACCGGCAGGGCGACGAGCCGACGGCTGGGACGACCACGGCGGGGCTCTACGTGCGACTGCCGCCCGCGACATCGCCCCGCCTGCTCCTGGTCGAGCTGGCCCGGTCCCTCGGCGTGGCCCTGCGGGGGTCGCCCACCACCGCTGCGCTGACGGACCGCGTGGCTACAGCCATGGCGGACGCCGGCACCGACCTGGTCCTCATCGACGAGGCCCACCACCTGCACAGCCCGGGCTGGTCCGCGTCGACCGTGGCCGATGTCGTGGACTATCTGTGCGACCGGCTCCCCGCGACCTTCGTCTTCGCCGGCATCGGCGACCCAGAGTCCCTGGCTGCCAGGGCAACCAACGCCCCGCACCGCCGACTGGTGCCTGTCCACCTGTCCGACATGCCACTCGGCGAAGACTGGCAGCAGGTCCTCTCCGCAGCCGAAGCAGCGCTGCGCCTGCGCGCGCATGCCGACGGCACACTGCCCGGCCTGGCCGATCTTCTTCACGAGCGCACGGGAGGCAATGCGGGCCGACTGGCGTTCCTGCTGCGGAGCGCGGCTGTCCGGGCCATCAAGGACGGCTCCGAAAAACTGACCGCCCCACTCCTGGCCGGGCTGCAGCCTCCACGTGTGTGACAAAGCCTCCACCGCAGCCGGTTGAGGAAATCAGCCTTCCCGAAACATCTGTGGTCGCCGGGCCAACTTCGTAAGGACAACGAGGCTTCATCTGCCGATCCGGGCCAGATACATGGATACCGACAGCCTCACATCAGCCAGACAAGAAAGCGAACAGCGAACGTGCTGCCGAGGAAAAGCCTCGCCGCAAGGCTTACTTTCGTCAACTTGGCTATCTCGCCAGCCAAAGCGCAGACAACCAACTCGCATTCGCCCTACCTTGGTCCACATGACGTACCAGGAGACGTTTGCCAGTCACCCGAGTGACTCCGCCGACGAAGCGGAGCACGTGGTCCGTCAGTACGACACCCTCATCGCTGAATGCGACACGACCATCGACCAGCTGAGCACGGCACTGCGCGAGGTAAATGAGAAGCGTGAGGCGATGGTCGCTCTGCGCGAGGAGGCGCGGAGCCTGCAGGGGGTCGGTCCGCGGCTGCGGGCGATGCGTGCACACGCCCAGAAACACGGCATCGTCCCCGGCCAACCGGGCCCGCAGGTCACGCTGCGTGTGGTGCCCAGCCCGCCGACCCTCGACCAGGAGCCGCAGACGGCAGCCGAGGACAGCACGCCGGTCACGGCAGAGCCGGAGCCCTCTCGGCCGACCGAGGTAATCATCCGCAGCAAGAAGCAGCAGGAGGTCCTGACCGTCATCGCCTCCCGCCCCGACCTTCCCTGGGGGAGCGGCGACCTGGCCCAGGTGCTGGGCATTCCCGCAGATCCCCGGGAGAGGAAGAGCCTCCGTAATTGCCTGCGGGCCCTCGTCGTGTGCGGCGCTCTGGAGCGCATCAGCCGAGAGGACGACCGCCACGTCTACTACCGCCCGCGCATGAACTGGAGATTCGCCTGACTCATCCCTCTGCCCCTGCACACATCACAGCCGTAAAAAAGACCGCCGCCGCTTGAAGGACCCAGTTGCACCTGGGGCCGCGGCGACGGTCATGACCCTGTACAGGCCGTCTCCGACATTACCCGGCCCCGCCCGGGCGTGTCCGGCATTCGGCCAATTTCCCCTGCCCTCTTTCGGAAAGCCGAATGCCCATGCGAATTCATCACGGAGGATTGCCCGGCTCACGGCCGGGCCACAGGTCCGCCTCCAGCGCCTTCTCCAAGTTCGCGATCGTCAGCAGGTCGCACCACACCGCCCCGTCCAGCACCTGCACAATCGTCATCCGTGACACCCCACTGCGCCGGGACGCCTCGGCGACCGACCACCCCCTGGCGTCCATCAGCCGACGCAGCCGCACGGCCACTTCCTGCGCCACTCGGGCCCCATGGTGGTCATCGAGCACAGCGTGCGGCCAGATGCCTTCGACAACGTACTCGAAAGGCTTGAGGCGTCGCTTGTCTCCCTGGGGCACGTCGAAGAGTGTCGCCCATCCGGACCTCCAGGCATGACAGCATCCGCTACCTCCACGGCATGCTATTGGAACAGCACCCCTCCCGGGGTCCTTTCCTGGTGGAGAGTCACGGTGAACGCGATCGAGCAGTACCGGCCCGCCCTCCCAAGCCCTGTCTGGGAGCGCATCGGGGGCGACTGCCGCCGCGCCGTGGCCCAGGCCAAGCCGGCCACTCCCAAGCAGGCCCGCGACTGGCTCGGCGCGCTCGCCCACGCCGCAACGTATGCCGACGCCTGCGGGCGCCCGACCAAGGCCGAGCACCTACTGACTCAGGAGGCGATCGAGTGGTACCTGGCCACCGGCTGTCTGCACCTGGGGGACGCCTCGCGCTCCAACCGCCGCTGCCGCCTGAACACCCTCCGCCGTGCCCTGCTCGGACCGGACCTGGTCACCGGTGAGCCGGCCACGTACTCCGGCTCGGACTCCTCGCGCCCCTACAGCCGTTCCGAGCAGGCTCAGCTGTACGCCTCCGCGCGCGCTCAGCCGACCGAAGAGCTGCGCTACGGCCTGCTGACCCTGCTCTCCGTCGGCTTCGGCTGCGCTCTGGACTCACCCGAGATCATCCCGCTGCGCACCCATGACGTCCGGGAAGCCTCGAACGGAGCCGTGGCCGTGGCCGTCCGCGGTGCCCGCGCCCGCGTGGTGCTGTGCCGTGTCGCCTGGGCCGACGTCCTCACGGAGGCCGCGGAGTGGGCCGGCAGACCCGGCCAGGCCCGCTATCTCTTCCGGCCGAGCAGCCACGCACGCGGCACCAACACCGTCACCAACTTCCTCGCCCGCGCCAAGGAACCGCCCGGCACATCCCGCCTGGTCATGGGCCGGACCCGTGCCACCTGGCTCGTCGACGCCGTCGAGGCCCGCATGCACCTGCCCACCCTGATGGCCGCCGCGGGCCTGACGACCCTGCGCTCCGTCGACCGGATCCTCCCCCACGTCCGCAACCTCTCGCCCGAACAGGCCGCCGCCGCGCTGAAGGAGTTCTGACAGGTGAACCGCCGCCTCGCCCGCCACACCCTCATCACCCGTCTGCGTGCCCAGCGCCCCGTCATCCCCGATCAGGAAGTCCGCCGCCTCTACGACGAGGTGGCCGCCTCCGGTCTGGTCGAGGAGATCGAACCGCTCATCGCCAACGTCAAGGGCCGCCGCTGCACACTCTCTCTGGAAGCTTTGCTGGTCGGCATGGCCCTGGCCGCCCAGCGCAACAGCGGAGTCGTCACCTTCACCACTGTCACCAACCTGCTGTATTTCTCCCTCTCCGGCGCGATGCGCGAACAGCTCTGTCTTCACCGCTACCCGGACCACGACCGGGGCTTCGAAGCGGCCTACGCCGTGGTCCGCCGCCGCCTGCACAGCATCCTCAAGGCCATCGACCCGTCCCCGCTGCCGAAGAACCACCGCCTGGCCCGCCGCCACGCCGAAAAAGTCCTGGCCAAGGCCGACCCGCAGGCACTCGCCCGCAAGCGCGCCCGCCTGCTGCGCGTGTCCAACATGATCCTCGGCATGTCCCTGCGCGAGGCCCTGCCCCTGCTGGAAGAGCACTGGGACGGCTCGGTCAGCCTCGACGCCACCGCCATCGGCACCTATGCCAAAGGGCTGCCTCCCCACAGCCCCGTCACCTCTACCGACCCCGACGCCGGCTGGTACGTCCGCACCACCCGCCACCAGGACCCCCTCGCCCTGGCCGACCTCACCCCCGCCGAGTCAGCCGGAGGCAGGCAGAAGACCAGCGGACAGAAGAAGACCGAGAGGATCAAGAAGCGCCTCTTCGGCTACGACGCCTCCCTCGTCGTCGCCCGCGACCCCGAGCACCACGGCGCCCCGTTGCCCGACGGTTCCGCCAACCCCGACGTGGTGCCCGCCCTGATCGTGGCCTTCTCCGTCGACAAGCCAAGCCACCGCCCCGGCCAGGTCGCCGTCGAGGCTCTCCAGCACGTCGACGACCGCTTCCCCCCGCGGTTACCTGGCCGGTGACCGCGCCTACAACGGCCAGAAGCCGGAGAACTTCCAACTCCCCATCCGAGCCATGGGCTACGAGCCCGTCTACGACTACGCCTCCGACCGACTCGGCGTCCAGACCGGCTTCGCCGGAGCCGAACTCGTCGAGGGCAACTGGTACTGCCCGTCCATGCCCCAGCCCCTCAAGGACGCCACCAAGGACCTCCTTGCCAAGAAGATCGACAAGCAGACCTGGATCGACCGCATCCGCGCCCGCGCGAACTACGTGTTCATGCCCAAGCAACGGCCCGACGCCGAAGGCCACCGCCGCGTGATGTGCCCGGCAGAGGCCAACCGCGCGCAGTGCTCCCTCAAGCCCCGCACGCTCGGCCGAGGCATCCACCTGCCCCTCGTCGACCCCGCCCCGAACCCGGCCGGCTCACCGGCGTGCTGCGTCCAGCGCACCGTCACCGTGCCCCCGGAAGCCGGCGCCAACCTCTGGCAGCCCCTCCAGTACGGCTCCGAAGCCTGGCAACGGGTCTACTTCCGGCTCCGCAACAGCGTCGAAGGCATCAACGGCTTCGCCAAGGACCGCCTCCAGGAACGCCTCGAAGACGCCGGCACCCGCCGCATCCGCGGCATCGCGGCCCAGACCCTCCTCCTGGCCTTCCAGCTCGCCCACGCCAACCGCCGCAAACTCGCCTCCTGGGCCGACGCCATCGCCCTGGGCGGCGAACGGCCCCGCCGACGACCCACTCGCCGCCGCAGGACCAAGCCTCTGGGCACGTGGACCCCCAAGGGCCACATCACCCAGCGCTGAGATCTTCCTCACACAGGGCACGTCCCGAGAGCTACTCAAGCAAGATCCACACACGAACGCGGACCGCCAGCGGCCCTCAGCCACCGACGGTCCGCTTCACCGTGCCCAGAGACAGACATCACACCGCAGAAACAGGAATGGGCGGCATCGCCATCACGATGCCACCCATTCCGTCGGTGCAGCTAGAGCACTTTCGTCGGTGCTCCAGTGTGCGCGAGGGGGGAGTTGAACCCCCACGCCCTTGCGGGCACTGGAACCTGAATCCAGCGCGTCTGCCTATTCCGCCACCCGCGCATTGGGTGTGTCGTCCGGCCCCGCCCTTTCGGGCCCGGCGCCTTCCGACACCCAGAACATTAGCACGCTGCCGGGAGTGGATTCACATCCCTTCTCTCCCGCGAGGAGCGGCCCGCCCCGCCCGGCAAAGGGCCCCCGTCAGCGGGTCCACCCTCCCCGCCGCTCTCCCGCGACACCCCACGAGCCCCGGGCGTACCAACCGGTACCGGTTCACGTATCAACCTCGTACCGGTCCCGGACATCTGCGCAGGAGCCGGTCGGGGAGCACAGCGAGGTGCGGGACACTGGTCCACGGCCCCCTCTACGATCCTGGGCAGGACTACCCGCGCACGCATGCTGCCCGACGGGTTCGGAGAAGGGCCCCGCAGGGAACCTCGTCAGGCGTCGACACCGTTGACAGGGCGGACAGGGGGAACCAGCCGATTCACCGGCGCGTGGATACGATCAGTAAGCAGTACCAGGTGGTCACGCCGGACCGCGGGACGGGACGGCACGGCAGTACCCAGCGCAGCACACAGGACGGCAACGGCGGAGGAGGTGCCCCATGGGAGTCCTGAAGAAGTTCGAGCAGCGTCTCGAAGGTCTGGTCAACGGCACCTTCGCCAAGGTGTTCAAGTCCGAGGTGCAGCCCGTGGAGATCGCGGGAGCACTCCAGCGGGAGTGCGACAACAACGCGACGATCTGGAACCGCGACCGGACGGTCGTACCCAACGACTTCATCGTGGAGCTGAGCGCCCCCGACTTCGAGCGGCTCAGCCCGTACTCCGGCCAGCTCGGCGACGAACTCGCCGGCATGGTGCGCGACTACGCCAAGCAGCAGCGCTACACGTTCATGGGCCCCATCAAGGTCCACCTGGAGAAGGCCGACGACCTCGACACGGGCCTGTACCGGGTGCGCAGCCGCACGCTCGCGTCCTCCAGCAGCCAGCAGGCACCGGCCCCGGCCGCCGGACGGCCCGCGGCGGCCGGCGGCTACGGGTATCCGCCGCCCGGCCCCCAGCCCGCGGGTGCCCCTCCCATGCCGGCCGCGCCACCACCCGGCGCCGGCCGCCCCGGCGGCTACGGCTACCCGCAGCCCGCCGCCGCCCCGCGTCCCGGTGCGGTGCCGCCCGGCACGCGCACCCGCCACTGGATCGAGATCAACGGCACCCGCCACCAGATCTCCCGCGCGACGCTCGTGCTCGGTCGCAGCACCGACGCCGACGTGCGGATCGACGACCCCGGCGTCTCCCGCCGGCACTGCGAGATCCGGACCGGAACGCCCTCGACGATCCAGGATCTCGGGTCCACCAACGGCATCGTGGTGGACGGGCAGCACACCACCCGCGCTACGCTCCGCGACGGCTCACGGATCGTCGTGGGCAGCACCACCGTTATCTACAGGCAAGCCGAAGGGTGATCCGGGGGCAATGTCAGAGCTGACCCTCACGGTCATGCGGCTGGGTTTTCTGGCCGTACTGTGGCTGTTCGTGATCGTGGCCGTGCAGGTCATCCGCAGCGACCTGTTCGGTACGCGCGTCACCCAGCGGGGCGCCCGCCGGGAAGCCGCGCGGCCCCAGCAGGCCGCACGACAGGCCGCGCCTCCGCAGCAGCGCGGTCAGCAGGGCGGCGGCCGCCAGCGCCGCAACGCCCCCACCAAGCTGGTGGTGACCGAGGGCACCCTCACCGGCACCACCGTGGCGCTCCAGGGCCAGACCATCACCCTGGGCCGGGCGCACGACAGCACGATCGTGCTGGACGACGACTACGCCTCCAGCCGCCATGCCAGGATCTATCCGGACCGCGACGGCCAGTGGATCGTCGAGGACCTGGGCTCCACCAACGGCACGTACCTGGACCGGACCCGGCTGACGACCCCCACACCGATCGCGCTGGGCGCGCCGATCCGCATCGGCAAGACCGTCATCGAGCTGCGGAAGTAGTGCTACGTCATGAATGAGCGCGAGCGGAGCGAGCACGCAGCGGCGCCCGGCACCCCGGGCACCGGCGCGCTCCCGACCGGAGGGTGGGCATCGTGCGGATGTACCCCGAGCCGACGGGTGAGGTGCGCATGAGTCTGTCACTGCGCTTCGCCGCCGGATCGCACAAGGGCATGATCCGGGAGGGCAACGAGGACTCCGGTTACGCGGGCCCGCGCCTGCTCGCCATCGCCGACGGCATGGGCGGCGCCGCGGCCGGCGAGGTCGCCTCCTCCGAAGCGATCTCCACCATCGTCGCGCTCGACGACGACGTGCCCGGCTCCGACATCCTCACCTCGCTCGGCACGGCCGTACAGCGCGCCAACGACCAGCTGCGCTCCATGGTCGAGGAGGACCCCCAGCTGGAGGGCATGGGCACGACCCTGACCGCCCTGCTGTGGACCGGGCAGCGGCTCGGCCTCGTGCACGTCGGCGACTCGCGCGCGTACCTGCTGCGCGACGGTGTGCTGACGCAGATCACGCAGGACCACACCTGGGTGCAGCGCCTCGTCGACGAGGGCCGCATCACCGAGGAAGAGGCCACCACCCACCCCCAGCGCTCCCTGCTGATGCGGGCCCTCGGCAGCGGCGACCACGTCGAGCCCGACCTGTCCATCCGCGAGGTGCGGGCCGGCGACCGGTACCTGATCTGCTCCGACGGCCTGTCCGGCGTCGTGTCCCACCAGACGCTGGAGGACACCCTCGCCAGCTACCAGGGCCCGCAGGAGACCGTGCAGGAGCTGATCCAGCTCGCGCTGCGCGGCGGCGGACCCGACAACATCACCGTGATCGTCGCCGACGTCCTCGACCTGGACACGGGCGACACCCTCGCCGGGCAGCTGTCCGACACGCCGGTGGTGGTCGGCGCGGTCGCCGAGAACCAGCACCAGCTGCACGACAACGGCATCATGCAGACCCCCGCCGGCCGCGCCGCGCACCTCGGCCGCCAGGGCGGCGGGCAGGGCGGCGGCGAGTTCGGCCCGCCCGGCAGCGGCGACACCACCGGCTACATCCCCGCCGCGTCCTTCGGGGACTACGGCGACGACGACTTCGTCAAGCCCCGCAAGAACCGCAAGTGGCTGAAGCGATCCCTCTACGGCGCGCTCGCGCTCGCCGTGGTGGGCGGCGGCATGTACGCCGGCTGGCGCTGGACGCAGACGCAGTACTACGTCGGCGCCCACGACGAGCACGTCGCGCTGTACCGCGGCATCAGCCAGGACCTGGCCTGGGTCTCGCTGTCGGACGTGGAGAAGGACCACCCCGAGATCGAACTCAAGTACCTGCCGCCGTACCAGCAGAAGCAGGTCAGGGCGACCATCGCCGAGGGCGACCTGGAGAACGCCCGGGCGAAGATCGAGGAACTCTCGGTGCAGGCTTCCGCGTGCAAGAAGGAGGCGGAGCGGCGCGCCGCGGAGAGCGAGAACAACGCGAGCACGGGCGAGGCCGGCGGCACGCTGGGAACCAGCCGCACGTCCCTCACGTCCAAGGCCGCGGTGACCCCGAGCCCCTCGGCGTCGCCGACGACGTCACCGTCGCCCTCGGCCAAGGCGACCCCGAAGCCCACGCCCGGCCCGAGCCTCTCGGAGGAAGAGCAGAAGGTCGTCTCGCTGTGCAGCAAGCAATAGGCAAGCCGTGAGAGGCCCTGTCACACGATGAGCAGTCCAACGAACTCGCCGACGCACCACACGTCCACGATCGGCTCGATCGGCGCCCCGAGCCGCCGCAACACCGAGCTCGCGCTGCTGGTGTTCGCTGTGGTGATCCCGGTTTTCGCTTACGCCAATGTGGGGCTGGCGATCAATGACGAGGTGCCCGCCGGTCTGCTGAGCTACGGCCTCGGCCTCGGTCTGATGGCCGGCGTCGGCCATCTCGTCGTACGGAAGTTCGCGCCGTACGCGGACCCGCTGATGCTGCCGCTGGCGACCCTGCTGAACGGGCTCGGGCTCGTCGCCATCTGGCGGCTCGACCAGTCCGAGCTGCTCCGGTCGATCGATCAGGCCGGCTCCGCGGCTCCGCGCCAGCTGCTCTACACGGCGATGGGCATCGCCCTGTTCACCGTGGTGCTGATCTTCCTCAAGGACCACCGCGTCCTGCAGCGCTACACCTACATCTCCATGCTGGGCGCGCTGGTCCTGCTGCTGCTGCCGCTGGTGCCGGGCCTCGGCAAGGACCTCTACGGCGCGAAGATCTGGATCTCCGTCGCCGGGTTCTCCATCCAGCCCGGTGAGTTCGCGAAAATCGTGCTCGCGGTCTTCTTCGCCGGCTACCTGATGCTCAAGCGGGACGCGCTCGCGCTCGCCAGCCGCCGCTTCATGGGCCTGTACCTGCCGCGCGGCCGCGACCTCGGCCCGATCCTCGTCGTGTGGGCGATCTCGATCCTCATCCTGGTCTTCGAGACCGACCTCGGCACGTCGCTGCTGTTCTTCGGCATGTTCGTGATCATGCTGTACGTCGCCACCGAGCGGACCAGCTGGATCGTGTTCGGTCTGCTGATGTCCGCGGTCGGCGCCGTCGGCGTGGCCAGCTTCGAGCCGCACATCCAGCAGCGCGTCGACGCCTGGCTCGACCCGATGCGCGAGTACACGCTCAGCCGCGCGGGTGTCGGCGGCCACTCCGAGCAGGCCATGCAGGCCCTGTGGGCCTTCGGTTCGGGCGGCACCCTCGGCACCGGCTGGGGCCAGGGCCACTCGGACCTCATCCGGTTCGCCGCCAACTCCGACTTCATCCTCGCCACCTTCGGCGAGGAGCTGGGCCTCGCCGGTGTCATGGCGCTCCTGCTGCTGTACGCGTTGCTCGTGGAGCGCGGCGTGCGCACCGCCCTCGCCGCCCGCGACCCGTTCGGCAAGCTGCTCGCCATCGGCCTGTCCGGCGCGTTCGCACTCCAGGTGTTCGTGGTCGCCGGCGGTGTCATGGGCCTGATCCCGCTGACCGGCATGACCATGCCGTTCCTGGCGTCCGGAGGTTCCTCCGTCATCGCCAACTGGGCTCTCGTCGGCATCCTGTTGCGCATCAGCGACACCGCGCGCCGGCCGGCGCCCGCCCCCGCCGCCAACCCCGACGCCGAGATGACCCAGGTGGTCCGCCCGTCATGAACAAGCCCCTGCGCCGGATCGCGATCTTCTGCGGCCTCCTCGTCCTCACCCTGCTCATCCGCGACAACTGGCTCCAGTACGTGAAGGCGGACGAGCTCAGGACGGACGAGCACAACCGCCGCGTCGCCATCGAGCGGTACGCCTCGCCGCGCGGCGACATCATCGTCGGCGGCGACCCGATCACCGGGCACGCCACCACGTCGGGCGACTTCAAGTACAAGCGCACGTACAAGGACGGCCCCATGTGGGCGCCCGTCACCGGCTTCGTCTCGCAGGCCTTCGGCGCCAACCAGCTGGAGTCCATCGAGGACGGCATCCTCACCGGCAACGACGACCGGCTGTTCTTCCGCAACACCCTCGACATGCTGACCGGCAAGAACAAGGAGGGCGGCAACGTCGTCACCACCCTCAGCGCCGCCGCGCAGAAGGCCGCGTACAACGGCCTGAAGCGGCAGGGCGGCAAGGGTGCCGTGGTGGCGCTGGAGCCGTCCACCGGCAAGATCCTGGCGCTGGCGTCCTACCCGTCGTACGACCCGTCGACGATCGCGGGCGACGACGCCTCCGACGCCGAGGCGTGGAAGAAGCTGCAGAAGAAGAACAACCCCGACGACCCGATGCTGAACCGGGCGTTGCGCGAGGTCTACCCGCCCGGCTCCACGTTCAAGGTCGTCACCGCGGCCGCCGCGCTGGAGCACGGGCTCTACACGGACCCGGACGCGAAGACCGACACCCCGCTGCCGTGGGTGATGCCGGGCACCACGACCGAGCTGAAGAACGACGGCAACCTCCCCTGCAAGAACGCCACGCTGCGTGAGGCGCTGCGGGTGTCCTGCAACACCGTCTTCGGCAAGATCGGCGCCGACCTCGGCAACGACAAGATGCTGGAGACGGCGAAGGAGTTCGGTTTCACCGAGGAGCAGTTCACGCCGATCCGCTCCAGCGCGTCGGTGTTCTCCGACGACATGAACAAGTCGCAGACCGCGCTGTCCTCGATCGGCCAGTTCAACACGGCGGCCACCCCGCTGCAGATGGCCATGGTCGCCTCGGCCGTCGCCAACAACGGCACGCTGATGAAGCCCTACATGGTCGACGAGCTGCAGGCCCCGAGCCTCGACGTCATCGAGAAGACGGACCCCGAGGAGATGAGCAAGCCGCTGTCGCCGGACAACGCGCAGAAGCTCCAGTCGATGATGGAGACCGTGGTCGAGAAGGGCACGGGAACCAACGCGAAGATCGACGGCGTCACCGTGGGCGGCAAGACCGGTACCGCCCAGCACGGTGTCGAGAACAGCGAGAACCCCTACGCGTGGTTCATCTCCTACGCCAAGCTCGACGACGGCAGCTCGCCGGTCGCCGTGGCCGTCGTCATCGAGGACGACAACGCCGTCCGTGACGACATCTCCGGCGGTGGCCTCGCGGCGCCGATCGCCAAGCAGGTGATGGAGGCGGTCGTCGGCAACCGGGAGTGAGCCCGCTCACGTCTGCTTCACATCGGTGCACGTTGCGGTACCGGTCCGGTATCGGCTGACGGGCTCGGCCAGGTCATACAAAACGAGCCGGGTACGGTAGGCCCGGACGGCAGCCTCCGGCCGCACAGGACGTGCCGGCCGGGACCGACGGAGAGGGCTGGTAGGTAGCTATGGAAGAGCCGCGTCGCCTCGGCGGCCGGTACGAGCTGGGCCAGGTGCTCGGCCGCGGTGGCATGGCGGAGGTCTACCTCGGGCATGACACCCGCCTCGGCCGCACCGTGGCGGTGAAGACGCTTCGCGCGGACCTCGCACGCGACCCGTCCTTCCAGGCCCGGTTCCGCCGGGAGGCCCAGTCGGCCGCCTCGCTCAACCATCCCGCGATCGTGGCGGTCTACGACACGGGCGAGGACTACATCGACGGGGTCTCGATCCCGTACATCGTCATGGAATACGTCGACGGATCCACGCTCCGCGAGCTGCTGCACAGCGGCCGCAAGCTGCTGCCCGAGCGCGCCATGGAGATGACCGTCGGCATCCTCCAGGGCCTGGAGTACGCCCACCGCAACGGCATCGTGCACCGCGACATCAAGCCGGCGAACGTCATGCTGACGCGCAACGGCCAGGTCAAGGTGATGGACTTCGGCATCGCCCGCGCCATGGGCGACTCCGGCATGACGATGACGCAGACGGCCGCCGTCATCGGCACCGCGCAGTACCTGTCGCCGGAGCAGGCCAAGGGCGAGCAGGTCGACGCACGGTCCGACCTGTACTCGACCGGCTGCCTGCTCTACGAGCTGCTGACGGTCCGCCCGCCCTTCGTCGGGGACTCCCCGGTCGCGGTCGCCTACCAGCACGTGCGGGAGGAGCCACAGACGCCGAGCGTCTTCGACCCGGAGATCACGCCCGAGATGGACGCGATCGTGATGAAGGCGCTGGTCAAGGACCCCGACTACCGCTACCAGTCCGCCGACGAGATGCGCGCCGACATCGAGGCCTGCCTCGACGGCCAGCCCGTCGCGGCCACGGCGGCGATGGGTGCGGCGGGCTACGCCGGATACCCCGACGACCAGCCGACGACGGCCCTGCGCGCGGACGCCGGCGGCGGCGCCACGTCGATGCTGCCGCCGATGAACCCGGACGACGGCGGCTACGGCTACGACGACCGCCCCGACCGGCGCCGCCAGAAGAAGTCGAACACCTCGACGATCCTGCTGGTCGTGGCGGGCGTACTCGTCCTGGTCGGCGCCATCCTGATCGGCAAGTGGGCGTTCTCGGGCAACGACACGGGCAACGACCAGGTGGCGGCCCCGAACTTCATCGGCGAGACGAAGGCCGGCGCCGAGAAGCTGGCCCTCAACGTCGATCTCAAGGTCTCCTTCGCCTCCGAGCCCTGCGAGGACCAGAGCAAGGGCAAGATCTGCTCGCAGAACCCGGTGGCGGGCACCAAGGTCGACAAGCAGTCCACGGTGAACCTGGTGGTGTCCACCGGGTCGCCGAAGGTCGCGGTCCCCAGCGTGATCGGCCTGAGCCTCGATGAGGCCAAGGACAAGCTGGAGGGCGACGACTACGAGCTGACGGTCGAGACGGAGACCCGCGAGTCCAGCGAGGACCCGGGCACCGTCCTCGACCAGGACCCGATCAAGGGCACCGAGGTGGAGAAGGGCTCCACGATCACCCTGACGATCGCCAAGGAAGAGGCGAAGGCCACGGTGCCGGACGTCGCCCGCAAGTCGTGCGACGAGGCGGTGGCCCAGATGCAGGCCAACGACCTGAGGGGCACCTGCACCGAGGTGGAGACCGACGACCCCGCCCTGGTCGGCAAGGTCGTCGCGACCACGCCGGAGGCCGGTTCCTCGGTCGACAAGAACTCCACGGTGACGATCCAGATCGGCAAGGCCAAGGAGACCCCGCAGACCCAGGTCCCCACCGTCCAGGGCCAGTCCGTCAAGGACGCCAGGAAGGCGATCCAGGACGCGGGTCTGCAGGTGGGCAACATCACCGGCCCCGGTGACGACAACGCCATCGTCCTCGTCTCGAACCCCGGCCAGGGCACCACGGTCCCCAAGGGCAGCAAGGTCGACCTCGTGACCGCCGGTCAGGGCGACGGCGGGAACAACAACAACGGTGGCGGCAACAACGGCGGCGGTGGCCTCTTCGGCGGCATCACCGGCGACGACTGACCCGCCCGCCCGTCGCGTGACGGAGTCCCGGCACCTTCCCGGTGCCGGGGCTCCGTCGTGTCAGGGCCCCGCCGTGCCAGGGCTCCGTCGTGTCGTGCGGTGCGCGTCAGCGCAGTTCCCTCGGCGGAGTCCGTTCCGCGTTGACCTGTTCCACGCGGTCCAGCTCGCCCCACACCACGTAGCGGTAGCGGCTCGTGTAGACCGGGGTGCAGGTCGTCAGGGTGATGTAGTGGCCGGCCTTCTTCCTGCCCGACTCCTCGGGGATCGGGGAGAGGACCTTGACGTTGTACTTCGAGGTCTCGGGGAGGATGCCGTAGACCTTGTAGACGTACCACTTGTCCTTCGTCTCGAAGACGATCGCGTCGCCCTTCTCGAGCTTGTCGATGTCGTGGAACTTCGCGCCGTGGCCGTCCCGGTGGGCGGCGAGGGAGAAGTTGCCCTTCTTGCCCGACATGGGCAGGGCCGCCTTGACCGGGTCCGTGTAGTAGCCGGCGACGCCGTCGTTGAGGATCTTGGACGTCGTGCCCTTCTCGACGAGGATCTCGTCCTCGGTCATCTCGGGGACGTGCAGGAAGCCGATGCCGGCCCTGGTGTCCAGCGCGCCGGGCCCGGAGTCCTTCGCCCAGCTGTCACGGACCCTGTCGCCCTGCTTGTCGGCCTCGCGGTCCGCGACGACGTTCGTCCACCACAGGGAGTAGACGACGAACAGGCCCAGCACCAGGCCCGCCGTGATCAGAAGTTCGCCGAGGAGGCCGACGGCCGTGGCCAGCGGGCCCGTGCCGCGGCGGCGTGCCGGTGCGGGGGGCGACTGGAGCGCGTCGGTGTGCTCTTCGGTGCCGTCGGTGGTCGCTGCCACGTTTCATCTGCCCTTAATTGACGAGCGCATCCGGCTTGCCCTTGCTGCGCGGCCGTTCCTCGACCATCTTGCCCCAGACGATCAGCCGGTACTTGCTGGTGAACTCCGGTGTGCACGTCGTGAGCGTGATGTAGCGGCCGGGCCCGGTGAAGCCCGACCCCCTCGGCACGGGATCGAGGACGCTCACGTTGCTCGGTGACGTCACCGGCAGCATCGACGCCATCTTGTAGACGAAGTACTTGTTCTGTGTCTCTACGACGATCGGATCGCCCGGCTCCAGCCGGTTGATGTACCGGAACGGCTCCCCGTGCGTGTTGCGGTGCCCCGCCAGCCCGAAGTTGCCGGTCTTGTCGTCCGGCATCGCGGTCTTCAGCGCACCCTCGGCGTAGTGGCCGACCATGCCCCGGTCGAGGACGCCCTTGCTGTCGATGCCCTCGGCTATCGGTACCACCACGTCCAGCCGCGGAATGTGCAGCAGCGCGAAACCCTGCCCCGGCTCGAAGGCGCCCGGGCTCCGCTCGCCCTTCGCCCAGTCGTCCTGGAGGTCGCTGGCCTCCTTGCCGGCCTGCGCCTGCGCCCGGACGTTCGTCCACCACAGCTGGTAGGTGACGAACAGCAGCATGAGCACGCCCGTGGTGATGAAGACCTCGCCGATCACCCGGCTCGCGACCACCGCCGGGCTGGGCCTGCGCGCCCGCGCCTGCCTGCGGGCCTCCATCCGGGACAGCGGGGCGGCGGGGGCCTCCTGCCCGGAATCCCCGCTCCGTGCGCCCGCCGAGCCGGCGCGGCCTCCGGCGCCATGACGCCCGTGCCGCCGCTTGGCGGCCTTCCTGCGGGCCGCGCGGCCCCCGCTCGCCGGGCCGGCTCCCGCGGTGGCCACCGGGGCCGCAGATGCGGACACGGAGCCTCCGGGCCCGCCCGCGCCTCCCTGCGGTTCGGCCACCCGCAGCGCCACCGTCTCGTCGTCCGCGGGAGGTTCGTACGGCAGCGGCTCGTACGACGGCGGCTCGTACGACGGCTCCCGGCGCGACAAGTCCGGCGGCGGGCCCGGCTGCGGCTGCGGCTGCGGCTCGTGGGGCGATGTGCCGTGGTGCGCCGGGGTCTCGTGTGGCTGCCGGTACGCGCCCCCCTGACCGTACGGCGCCCGCGCCCGCCCGTGATCCGCTTCGTAAGGCGCCTGCGGCTGCCCCCGGTCGGCTCCGTGCGGCTGCTGTGCCTGCCCCTGATCGGCGCGAGGCCAGTCCCCGAGCGCGCCCCGCGCCTCGTACGGCTCCTGCCCGTACGAGGCGCCGGACTCTCGCTCGGGGCGCAGCGCGGTCACGCCGTGGCCCTGCCCACCACCGGGGCGAGCCCCGCAGACCTCGCCACCGCGCCCTGGTCCCCGCACTCCGCCAGCCAGTTGGCCAGCATCCGGTGGCCGTGCTCGGTGAGCACCGACTCCGGATGGAACTGCACGCCCTCGACGGGCAGTTCGCGGTGGCGCAGGCCCATGACGATCCCGTCCCGGGTGCGGGCCGTGACCTCCAGTTCGGCGGGCACCGTCGCGGGCTCGGCGGCCAGCGAGTGGTAGCGCGTCGCCGTGAAGGGCGTGGGCAGGCCCGCGAAGACGCCCCGGCCCTCGTGCTCGACGAGCGAGGTCTTGCCGTGCAGCAGTTCCGGCGCCCGGTCCACCACCCCGCCGTACGCCACCTGCATCGACTGCATGCCGAGGCAGACGCCGAAGACGGGCACGCCGGTCGCCGCGCAGTGCCGCACCATGTCGACGCAGACCCCGGCCTGTTCGGGAGCGCCCGGTCCCGGCGACAGCAGGACGCCGTCGAAGCCGTCCTGCGCGTGCGCGGTCGCCACCTCGTCGTTGCGCAGGACCTCGCACTCGGCGCCCAGCTGGTACAGGTACTGGACCAGGTTGAAGACGAAGCTGTCGTAGTTGTCGACGACGAGAATGCGTGCGCTCACTGGTTGTCCACCGTCACATCGTTGAAGGGAAGCAGTGGCTCCGCCCAGGGGAAGACGTACTCGAACAGCACGTAGACCACGGCCACGGTCAGGACGAGCGAGAGCAGCGCCCTCACCCACACGTTCCCCGGCAGATGCCGCCAGATCCAGCCGTACATGCCGTCCCTTCCGTCGCGCCACGGCACCAGACTCACGCCGTACAGCAAACAGACTAACGGCGCGGCGGCCGGGGTTTCCGGTTGTCCACAGGGAGCGTTCCGGTCAGCCGACGGGCTCGGCGTAGTGCAGGTCCACCGCGCCCGAGTAGCCGGGCAGCGTGACCTCGTCGTGCTCCTCGACCTTCCAGCCGAGGCCGTAGACGTTGACGTACACCATGTAGTTCTGGATCGCCGGGGACGCCGACAGCGCCTTCTTCAGCCGCTCCGGATCACCGACGGCCGTGATCTTGTACGGCGGTGAGTAGACCCGGCCCTGGAGGATCAGGGTGTTGCCGACGCAGCGCACCGCACTGGTGGAGATCAGCCGCTGGTCCATGACCTTGATGCCCTTGGCGCCGCCCTGCCACAGCGCGTTCACCACGGCCTGGAGGTCCTGCTGGTGGATGACGAGGTAGTCGGGCTGCGGCTCGGGATAGCCGGGGAGCCGGGCGGTGGCGTCCGGCGGGGCGTCATTGAGCGTGACCGAGATCGCCTCGCCCGTGAGCTTCTGCGTGCCGGCGCTCTTCTCCAGTTCCGCGAGCTTCTTCTCCTCCGCCGCCGTGCTGCCGTTGTCGCGCTCGGCGAGCGCTTCCATCTCGTCGCGCAGGGCCGCGTTGGACTCGTCCAGTTCGCCGTTCTTGCGGCTGCGTTCCTGAATCAGGTCGGACAGCTTGAGCAAGGACGTGTCCGTGCGGATATTGGTGCCTTTGGCGGTGTTGAAACTGGTGAAGAAGATGAGCCCCGCGAGAGCGAAGACGGCCACGGTGAGCACCCGGACCGGCCGGAGACGTCGGCCGCCGGGGCTGGATCCCGTCCCGGGGGAGTCGGCAGAATTGCTCAACGTACCCTTATCTCCTTCGGCGCCGCGGAAGCACTACGCTAACGGACGCCCGGGGGAGCGCTCAGAGTCCCCTGCAAGCCGCCCCGAGCCCGACCCAGTACCTGCGCGGCCACGCAGCGCATCGACAGGAGAGACCCTCGTGCCGAAGTCACGTATCCGCAAGAAGGCCGACTACACGCCGCCGCCCGCGAAGCAGGCGGCCACCATCAAGCTGACCAACCGCTCCTGGGTCGCGCCCGTCATGCTCGCCCTGTTCCTCATCGGGCTGGCCTGGATCGTCGTCTTCTACGTCACCGACGGCTCGCTGCCCATCGACAAGCTCGACAACTGGAACATCGTCGTGGGCTTCGGGTTCATCGCCGCCGGATTCGGCGTCTCCACGCAGTGGAAGTAGCCTCTCCGCCGCGTGGAAGCAGTGGAAGAAGGCGTGGTCGCTTTCGCGTGAACACAGCTCCGCCCGGAGCTGTCCAGTGAGTTATCCACAGCTGTTTTCCACAGTGGGGAAAAGAACGACGATCTGTGGATAACTCATCGGGGGTTGACGCCGGTGTGACTGCCCCACCAGCAACCGAAAGCTTGTTCGCCCCCTGGCTGACCTGCGGAAACACGCGTCAGCTACAGGGGGCACAAGTGTTCCCGCACAGTGTGCACAAGATCCGCCACACGCTGTGGATAACAGTGACCGCACAGCCGGGGCGTTGCTCCGCTCAGGTGAGCTGCATCGTTCTCAGAAGCGTCACGGCGACGACCACGAGCAGCATCAGCGCGCAGCTGCCGAACTGCACCGGGGACCGCCGCTCACGCGGGGCGTGCACCATGGCGTAACCGATGACGACACCGGCGACCAGTCCGCCGATGTGTGCCTGCCAGGCGATGTTGCTCCACCCGAAGGTGATGATCAGGTTGATGGCCAGCAGGGCGAGTACCGGGCGCATGTCCTGGTCGAGGCGCCGCATGAGGACGGCGGTCGCGCCGAACAGACCGAAGATCGCGCCGGACGCGCCGAGCGAGGCCGTGGTCGGCGCGGCGACCAGGTAGGTGAGGGCGCTGCCCGCCAGTCCCGAGATCAGGTACAGCGCGAGGTAGCGGGTCCGGCCGAGGGCCGCTTCCAGCGGGCTGCCGAGCCACCACAGGCTGAGCATGTTGAACGCGAGGTGCCACGGGGCCTCGTGCGTGAACATCGCCGTCACCATGCGGTACCACTCGCCCCCGGCGACTCCCTCGGTGGGGCTGAACGGCGCGGGCGGCCAGGCGCCGATGAGCATCAGGTCGTACCTGAGCCCCGACCAGGCGTGTACCGCGATGAACACCGCGACGTTGATCCCGAGGAGGATCTTGGTCAGCAGGCGGCGGTCGGCGGTGACGGTGCCGCCGGCGAGGGTGCGGGGCCGGGAGGCGCCCGGTGGGTGTCCGGTTCCGGAACCGCTCCGGACGCACTCGGGGCACTGGAAGCCGACCGAGGCGTCGATCATGCAGTCGGGGCAGATCGGGCGGTCGCAGCGGGTGCAGCGGACGCCGGTCTCGCGCTCCGGGTGGCGGTAGCAGGTGGGCAGGCTCCGGGCGTCCGTCGGACCGGTGTCCTCCGGGCCCTTCGGGCTGCCTGGCGCCTGGTCCATTGAAATCCCCTCAGTCGTCGTCGCGGGAAAGACGCGGTGCGGGAAACCCGGGTGCGGGTCTCGGTGCGGGACGTTCGGGCGCGGGATACCCCGCGCAGGAAAGCCCGGGACGGGGAAACCTCCACGCGGGAAAATCCCGACGTGGGGAAAGCACCGCCCCGCCCATCCTTACGGATGAGCGGGGCGTTTGGTTCCCTCCGGGCCGTCCTGCCCTGCCCGGGACCGCTGCTCAGCCCTGGCTGGTCTCGATCACGACCGATTCGATGACCACGTCCTTGAGCGGACGGTCGGTGCGCGGGTTGGTCTGCGTCATGGCGATGGAGTCGACCACCTTCTGGCTGGCCCCGTCGACGATCTCACCGAAGATGGTGTGCTTGCGGTTCAGCCACGTCGCCGGGGCGACGGTGAGGAAGAACTGCGAGCCGTTGGTGCCCGGACCGGCGTTGGCCATCGCCAGCAGGTAGGGCTTGTCGAAGGACAGGTCCGGGTGGAACTCGTCCTCGAACTGGTAGCCGGGGCCGCCGGTGCCGTTGCCCAGCGGGTCACCGCCCTGAATCATGAAGCCACTGATCACCCGGTGGAAGACCGTGCCGTCGTAGAGCTTCCTGGTGGACTTCTCGCCCGTGGCGGGGTGCGTCCACTCCCGCTCGCCCTTGGCGAGTTCCACGAAGTTCCGCACCGTCTGGGGGGCGTGGTTCGGCAGGAGCCGGACGTCGATGTCGCCGTGATTGGTCTTCAGGGTGGCGTAAAGCTGCTCAGCCACGATCTGCCTTCCGTTGTCTTCTTGTGACTCCCCGATCCTCGCACGCCCGGCGCCCCTCGTCGCCCGGCAGATGGGTACCGAGGCCGGTGCGCCCCGTCTCACATGCGGAAATCCGGCCAAGCGGCCACGGGACACGGGCGGGAACCGGCGATCCGTGGCATTGTCGACGACAGGCTCCCGTTGTCCGTATTGATCCGCTCTTCCGCAAGATCGACTGGTGGTCACCCCCAGATCCCGTCCGGTTCCGGCCGACGGGGCCCGTGACCCGGATGCCCGTCCTCGCATGCCCGGTACTGCTCCAACAGGCATGATCCGTAAAAGGGTGGAAAGTCGAAATACCGTACGCCACCGAGGAGGAGGAACCCGTGACCCGCATCGACAGCGTGCGCGCCGCGACCGGTTCGGCGAAGGACAGCGTGCTGCACGCCGCGGAAGTGGTGGCGCCCTACGCCGACACGGCCAAGGACAGGGCCGCGCACTACGCATACGAGGCCCGCGTACGGCTTGCGCCCAAGGTGACGCTGGCCGCCGAACAGGCCCGCGCCCAGTACGGCGTCCATGTGGCACCGCGTCTGGAGCAGGCCCGTACGCATGTGCCGCCGAAGGTCGACCAGGCCGCCCACGAAGCCGCCGTCCGTACGCGCAAGGCCGCCCAGCAGGCGGCCGTGTACTCCCGGCCGAAGATCGAGCAGGCAGTGGCCGCCGCCACTCCCGTCAAGGACGAGGCCGCCGCGCGCAGTGCGGCGGCACTGGCCGCGCTGCGCGGCCAGGTCTCGGCGAAGGACATCCAGAAGCTGGTCCGCAAGCAGGAGCGGCGGGCGCGGGCCGGCCGGACGACCAGGACGCTGGTGGTACTGGGCGTCCTGGCCGGTGGTGCCTTCGCGGCCTGGAAGTGGTGGGACAAGCAGGCCAACCCGGACTGGCTGGTGGAACCGCCCGCGGCGACGGAGGTTCCGGAGTCCGGCCGGCTGACCTCGGTGGACGGCAGCGGCTCGACGGCCGCGCTCGATCCCGAGGTGGAAGCCAAGGAGGCCGAGCAGGAGGGCGCGGACCGCGACGACCAGCGCTGAGCCTGTCCCGGGCAGGGGCGCATCGCCGTTCAGATCATCGCCGTGGGGCGGGGAGACCGTACGCAGGCCGTACGGGTTTCCCGCCCCACGGCGATGTTTCACGTGAAACCGCGCAGGCGGCATCGCGCCGGCCTGGCGAACTTGGGCGCAAAAACGCCCTCCGGCCCGCATATCCGCAGGTCGGAGGGCGTTTCTCTGTGGAGCCTAGGGGAGTCGAACCCCTGACATCTGCCATGCAAAGACAGCGCTCTACCAACTGAGCTAAGGCCCCCGGAAAACAAGCGTCCGGCCGGAGGACGTTCATACCGGCCGACGCCGCAGTCCAGAGTACCGGGTCGGGCCCGGGATCTCGCAAATGAGGGGGTCCCTATGCCCCACCACTCTCCGTAGGATGCACGCGTGGTTCGCTACAGCGAACCGGGGTCTTTGGGGAAGCGATGGGGAGACGCAATGGACGCCGCACAGCAGGAAGCCACCGCCAGAGCGCGGGAACTGCAGCGGAACTGGTACGGGGAGCCACTGGGGACGCTCTTCCGCAAGCTCATCGACGATCTTGGTCTCAACCAGGCTCGTCTCGCGGGGGTTCTGGGACTGTCGGCGCCGATGCTGTCGCAGCTGATGAGCGGTCAGCGGGCGAAGATCGGCAATCCCGCCGTGGTTCAACGGGTGCAGCTGCTGCAGGACTTGGCGGGACAGGTCGCCAACGGTGACGTGAGTGCGGCCGAGGCCACGGAGCGCATGGAGGAGATCAAGAAGTCACAGGGGGGCTCTGTGCTCAGCAACACCACGCAGACGACCAGCACTTCGGGTGCGCCCACGGTCAAGCGCGTGGTCCGCGAGATCCAGTCGCTGCTGCGTTCGGTCGCGGCGGCGGGCGACATCATCGACGCGGCGGACACCCTCTCCCCGACCCACCCGGAGCTGGCGGAGTTCCTGCGGGTGTACGGCGCCGGCCGCACCTCGGACGCCGTCGCGCACTACCAGTCCCACCAGAGCTGACTCCGCCGCCCGGCGGCCGAAGGGGGTCGGCAGCCGGGACGCCGGATGTCGGCGGACGACGGGGGGCACGAGGGCGTGGGGAGGGATCGGATTCCGGGAAATCCGGTTCCGGGAATCCGGTTCCTGACTCCGGGGGAACCGGGGAAGCCGCAGGGGGAGGAGCGACGCACAGCCATGGGTGAGGTCTTCGCCGGCCGGTACGAGCTGGCCGACCCGATCGGACGGGGCGGCGTCGGCGCCGTGTGGCGCGCCTGGGACCACCGCCGCCGCCGGTACGTGGCGGCCAAGGTGCTCCAGCAGAGCGACGCGCACTCCCTGCTGCGGTTCGTCCGCGAGCAGGCGCTGCGCATCGACCACCCGCATGTACTCGCGCCCGCCAGCTGGGCCGCCGACGACGACAAGGTCCTGTTCACCATGGACCTGGTCACCGGCGGTTCGCTGGTCCACCTGATCGGCGACTACGGGCCGCTGCCGCCGGCCTTCGTCTGCACCCTGCTCGACCAGCTGCTGTCGGGCCTGGCCGCCGTGCACGCGGAGGGCGTCGTGCACCGCGACATCAAGCCCGCCAACGTGCTGCTGGAGGCGACCGGCACCTCCCGGCCGAGGCTCCGGCTGTCCGACTTCGGCATCGCGATACGGCTGGGCGAGCCGCGCCTGACCGAGACGCACCTCGTGGTGGGGACGCCGGGTTATCTCGCGCCCGAGCAGATGATGGGCTCCGAGCCGGACTTCCCCGCCGACCTGTTCGCCGTGGGCCTGGTCGCCCTGTACCTGCTGGAGGGCGCCAAGCCGGACGCGAAGGCGCTCGTGCAGTACTTCGCGGAGCACGGGACGCCGGGCGCGCCCCAGGGCATTCCGGAGCCGCTGTGGCAGGTGGTGGCCACGCTGCTGCAACCGGACCCCGAGGCGCGGTTCCGTACGGCGACGGGGGCGCGCAAGGCGCTCGCCGCGGCTGCCGAGCTGCTGCCGGAGCCCGGCCCCGACGACGAGCTGATCGAGATCTTCGACCAAGTCGGGCCGCTGCCACCGGGGTTCGGTCCGGACGGCCCGCTCCGACGCGCACCGGGGGTGGTGGTGCCGGGCGGCGGTCCGGGAGCCTCCCGGGAGCCGTCGTCGCCGGTGGCAGCCGCCGCTGCGGGCGATCCCCGCCAGGGCCCCGGCGGCACCGGGAGCACCGGAGGCACGGAATCCGCAGCCGTACAGGAAGCGTCCGCGGGTACGGCGTCGAATCCGGGCGCCCGAGCCGTCGCCGCGGGCCCTTCTGCGGCTCCCTCTGCGGCAGACGCACCTGCTGTGGATACGCCCGAGCCCCGGACGTCCGCGCCCAGGCCGCGGGTTGCGGACACACCCGAGCCCGAGAATCCGCCTTCGGCTCCGCAACCACCCTCCATGTCCGACACGGGCAGCTTCCCTCTGCCGCCCCCGCGGGCCACGGCCACCACGGCAGCCGCACCGGGCCCACCCGCTGCTCCCCATCCACCCCACGTCTCCCCGCGCGAGGCGACACACGCACTGGGCCACCTTCAGCAGCCGCCCGCACATCCGTACGCCGCCCCGTCCCCCCAGCCCGACTACGCCGCGGCGGGCCTCTCACCCCATGGCGCCCAGACGCACCGGCCCCCGGAACGCACCGACGCCTCAACAGCCTCGTACACGACGCAGGAGCACCAAGGACCGCCGCCCGTACCGAGGCACCGCGCCGCGCGCCCCCGGCGTCCCGGCCCACCGGCCAGGGTCGTCATCCCGGTCCTTCTCCTGGCGCTGGCCTGCTACGCCGTCGGCTTCTGGGCCCTGGCCCGCATCTGAGCCTGACCCTCAGGGCGCGGCTCGGCGACGCGCCGCGACCGTCCACACCCCGAGCCCCAGCAGCAGGGCGCTCCCGGTGCCGATGCCGCCCGCGGCGAGTGCCGTCATGGCAAGGTCGCCGCCGGTGCCGCCCTCGACCGCGGCCTGCCGGTCCTGTTCCGTGACCTCGAAGAGGCCGCGCGGCTTCGACTCCCCCGCGTAGTCGGGCCCGGACTGCGCGGCCCCGCCCACCCGCACGCGCAGCGTCAGCGCGAACGGCCCCGTGCCGAACCCGTCGGCCACCTCTTCCGCGAGGTGCACGACGAGGTAGTAGAAGCCGGCGAACCGCACGGTGTTCACCTGCTCGGTGGGGGCGAAGCGGTTGGCGTACCCGACCGGTGGCAGCGGGGCGAGGCTGGTCGCCTTCCGGGTGCCGTCGTAGCCGACGGCGGTGTCCTGCACGTGGCCGCGCGCCGGGTTGTAGAGGGACAGGTCCAGAGCGCTGACGGCGTAACCGCCGCCCCCTTTCGCGCCGCCCAGCTCGGCGGTGGCGGACAGCTGCTGGCCCCAGTCCACGGGCACCTTGTAGAACAGCGTTCCGCCGGGCGCGATGCTGGCGCGCCAGACACCCTGCCCGACGGAGGCGGCGGTGTCGAAGCCCGCGCCGCCCTGACGGCGTACGGCCCGGCCCTCGACCGGCTCCGGCGAGGCGGAGTCCCAGGCGCCGGGCGGGCTCGTCGCGCCGGTCTGCGCCGGGCGCGGCTCGGACGCGACGGTGAGCTCCAGGTCCCAGGTGTCCGGTGAGGTGTCCGCCGGTTCGATGCGCTCGACGGAGACGTGGTAGGTGCCGGCCTCCTGGCACAGGGGTTTCCCCGGGGAGATCTCGCGCATTCCCCAGGCGGCGATCGGGTGCGGGCTGCGGGCGGCGCCGAAGCTCGCGCTGTCGAAGGAGCAGGAGCGTCCCTCGGTGTCCTGGACGGACACCTTGATCCCGTCCACGACGGCGATCGAAGCGCCGGGGCGGGGTACGGCCGTGGCGGCGACGTACGTACTGGAGGCGGCGTCGAGTTCGAGGCGGTAGTAGACCTTGCCACCGCTGGGCAGGGAGCTGCGGTACGTCGTGCCGGGCAGGAGACGCTCGGCGTCGGCGGGACTGTCCGCGCCGTCGACCCGCCGGGCGCCGTCGGCGAAGTCGTACCCGTCCACGGCGGCCAGCGCGGAGGGGGCGGGCAGCACGGCGCAGGCGCACAGCACGGCGACGACGGCACCCAGCGAGACGGCACGCCGTGCCGGGGGACGACCGCGCCACGCTCCCGAGCGCCACCACTGCGCCGTACGCCGACCCATCACTCGCCCCCACCCTCACCGACACCCGAACCCGGCCTCCGGGACCTGGCCGCGGCCCATCCTGCCCCGCCCGCCCCCGGGCATCCACCGGGCATCCCGGGCATGCGGGCCTCCCGGACACACAAAACCCCGACCGCTACGACGGCCGGGGTCTGTTCAGGAGCGAAAGTCGATGCTCACGAACCCGTGGGCACGGAGTCAGTCGCCTCCGTCCACAGATCCTGCTCGGCGCGATCCGCCTGGATCTGGCGGTACACGAGGAGCCCGCCGATGGCGGCCAGTGCGACCAGGAGAAGCTTCTTCACCGCGCGACCTCGTCTTTCCTTGACGTAGGGGACTTCTGGCGCCCGACTATACACACCGACCGATACCGATCGGTGACCTGTGTCGGCCCTCAACTCCCGCCCGGCGCACAGCAGAAGAAGGGGAGGACTCCACTCCGATCGGAAGGTGATCACACCTCCACGGACGGTGACACTTGTGTGCTTTCCTCCTCATTTTCCCCTCTTTCTGCCTCTTGCACCCATCCGAGTGGTGTTCATCTGAACATCGCCGCGCCACGGGCGCAGGTCCACCACTTCGCGACGCTCATACACATCATGAGGAAAGTACGCAAATCGCCCGACCCGAAAGTGAGGGGCCATGGCCCGCATCAAGGTCATGAAGCTGTGGACCGCCATCGTCACCGCCTTCCTCGCGCTGTTCGCGGCGCTCGGACTCGCCGGCACGACCGCCTCGGCGGCCGTACAGCAGACCGAGACCACGCGCAACAGCAACAGTGAGAGCGACACCGGCCGGAGCACCGCGCAGCCGGCGGCACGAACGGCCTCCCCCTGGTCGGGCACACTCGCCCGCGCCCTGCCCCCCACGATGAAGCAGCGCATCCATGCCGAGGCCCACGGCAAGTCCCCCAGCTGCCGCCACCACCCGGACGCGTCCGAGGCGGCCACGAGTTCCTGTGCTCCCGGCACGGCCTCCGAGGAACCCCTCGCCCACGAGATCCCGCTCCAGCGCTGAGCCCGCCGGCACGTCCCGCACGTGCCGCCCCAGCCCTCCCTTTGACCGACCCAGCAGTTCCGGCGCTTTGCGTACAGCACCGCCACGACACGAAGGCCCGACGGCTGACACCAGCCGCCGGGCCTTCGCGCTGCCCGCGTCTCCCGTCGAACGCGGCGTACAGGTCGAGCCGCCAGGGGTCCCCCCGGGTCGATACGGCTCGGCAGGCGGTCGACGGTTGACCGGAAACGCACACAACAAGAGCGGGCGCTCCCCACCAGGGGAAACGCCCGCTCCATGCGATCTGCTGCTGTGGGGCTAACAGGATTTGAACCTGTGGCCTCATCCTTATCAGGTCGATCATGGCGGCCCAACAGACTTGGCACGCGGCAGCATAGATACCTAGTACTGGTCGCCGTGGTCCGCCGCGATACGGCGCTGCACGCGGCTGTTGGTGTCAGCCGTTGATGTCAGGCGCATCGGCAGGCTTGACACGTAGCTGCGGGAGGTGCAAGGCAATCACCTGCACGGTGATCAGAACGATTACCGCAACCACGAGCCAAGTGGCCTGGCGCAGAACACCAGTCATCGTGTCGCCATTGATCACGCACACCAAGACCACGGCCAGCGGGATCATGATTTTCTTGATACTGCGACTGCCACATGCGACAGTGTCAAGCAGGTGGGTGTCAAGCACCGGCAGTCCGCCGAAGCCCAGGATGGGCATACGTCCTCCTTGGTTGTCAGAAGGGCGCGCCCGGTTCCTCTTCCCAAAGGCGGGCGCGCCCTTCGGTGTTGGTAGTCCAACGGTATGGCACGCACGTGACAGTAGGCGCCCCTCACCACCAAGACCTCGTCTTGTACACGGCACCGCACACGAGATGAACTAGGGCTAACCAGGGTCAACTTGAGGTACCGCGCTCCAGACCACTGACCTGCGGAGACTCGCGCGCATAACACAGACCACTGACAAATCCGTCGCGTATCGCGTGCGATAATCCCGTGTCACATGGCCTATATGTCTTATGTACCAATTGCACGTGACCAAGCTCACTCACTGCGATCAGCCCAAAAGCTGCCTTTTCCACCACTCACCCCTGCTCCCATCCCGTCCGCCGTCGACCCACACACCGTGGAGCGGGCGTGGTTCAGGGCGTCCAGGTGGAGCGCGCCACTGTACGAACGACCTGGACGCCCTGGGCCGCGTCTGCTCGGCTCTGCCTGGGTCGACGGTGGTCGGGATGGGAGCACCCCACGCACGCTCTCTACGGAACCGCGGTCGGCGACGGCGCCCCCTCCATCCCGGTGCCGGCCGATCCCCCGCCGGAGGCATCGTCTTTGACCGCGTCCCGTCTTATGCGGTGATCGTCTCATGGCTTCCGGCCCTATCCACATGTGGGCGCGCGTCGGCGCAGCGCGGGCGGAGCGGGCCGAAGGCAGGAGCGTCGCCCGGAGCGGAGCCGGGAAGCGCGCCCGGCGGAGCGGAGCGCAGCCGGGGCTTGATGAGGTAGAGAAACCTGTAACAGCTCTCGCTCTTGCCCGGGTCAAGCCGAAGGCGTGTCGGTGGTCAGGAGTCGGCTCGTGAATCCGGCTTGGCACAGGCGCTCGTATGCCTCGCGCACGCCGGCGGGTACCGGTTGGCTGATCATGAATCCCTGCTCGGGGTAGATCATCAGTCGTTGAAGCGCACCGACCAGCATGTCGATCACCAGGCGGGCATCGCCGATGGAGTCGACGTACTGGTCGAGCGTCATAGGAGTGGAAGCGCTGACGACCTCGACTTCGGGCCAGAGCTTGCGCGCGGTGGCGTACGCTCGCCGCTCCTCATACGGCTTGCTGATCAGGAGTACCGAGGACACCTCGATCCCCCCCTCTTCCAACAGCTCTCGCGAAAAGCGGATGTTCTCGCCGGTGTTGCGGGCTCGCGGCTCCACGAGAACGGCCGTACTGGGGACACCGAGCTCCAGTGCCCGTTCCCGGTAGTGGACGGCTTCACCGCGGGGCATGCGCTCCCGCGTCGTGGGGCTGGTGGCACCGGTGAACAAGAGCAGCGGGGCCATGCCGCGCTTGTACAGGTCCACTGCCGTGTCGGCCACGCCCAGGTCGTGGCTGCCGAGTCCGATGGCAACCGAGCACGGCCGGGGTGAGTGGCCCATCTGGTGGTACTCCCACACGCGCCGGGCGTCTGCCCAATCCTGCGTCGAGATCACTGCTGACGTTCCCTGCCCTTCGCCGAGTCGGGCACCTTGAAGTCGTACTCCCATGCGAAGCGCGATGCCGCGTGTACCCCGATGGCGAACTCCACGACGGTGCCGTCGGCCGTGTAGGTCGTCCGATGCAGCTCGACGACCGGTTCGCCCGGCAGCAGCTGGAGCTGCTTCACCTCGTCCGGTGTGGCGGCACGGGCGAACAGTCGCTCCTTCATGTGATCGATCTCGTAACCCGCGTCGTACAGCACGCGAAATCCACCGCCTCGGCCGGCGGGCCCCGGCGTGGGGTCCACCAGTCGCGTACCTTCCACGTGCTCGGGCCGGTAATAGCTGGTCAGCGTGTGGGTCGGCTGGTCCCCTTCCTTGACCAGTCGCGCGCGGGCGTAGACCTCGGCGCCTTCCGGCAGCCCGTGTGCGGCTGCCGCCTCCGGTGGCGCCACGACGCGACTGACCGTCTGGGTCTGCTCGTTCGGGCGGTACCCCCGCCCCGAAGCCACGCGGTCCGCGATGAAGGCGACCTCGTCGCCGTCCCGCCACTTGGCCTTGTCGTACCGGGCGATGCCCAAGCGTTTAAGGGGGACTTGCTGGCGCACGACCGTGCCGTGGCCGCGCGACGAGGTGACCAGACCTTCGGCTTCCAGCGCCTTGTAGGCGGCATGCACGGTGGTCTTGGAGCCTTCGCCTGCCTCGACAAGCTCTCTGATGTGCGGCAGTCGCTGGCCGGGGGCGTAATCACCCCTTCTGATTTGCTCGGCCAGCTTGTCTGCCAGCTCCCGCCACTTGGGCGCCATCTCGAACCCCTCTCGACAAGGTCCAGTGAAACATAGTCCTAGGACTGTTGACAGTCCTAGGACTGCGGTGCACTATCTCTCTCAGCGGCTCGCAGTCCTAGGACAGCGAGCATTACGCGGCCCTATCGGGCTGCTCCGACATCAACGCTGGGAGTACTGATGCCGTCCTTCAAGATCGACCTCTCGACCGCCGTGGTGTTCGTGGCGACGGCGCCGGAACCGAAGATGGCGAACAAGAAGACCGGAGAGCGGGCCTTGGACCGGGAGACCGGTGCAGGCCTGTCGACCGTGGGCCTGCTGGTCTCGGACGAAGGTGAGGGCAACCTCTACCAGGTGACCGTCCCGGAGACGGGTATCCCGGAGGGCCTGATGCCGGGCATGCCGGTCCGGGTCGTCGGGCTGAAGGCGCGGGACTGGGAGAACGAGTTCAACGGCCAGAAGCGGCACGGGATCTCGTTCCGCGCGGTCGCGCTCACGGCGGCGGCCTGACCATGGCCGACCTGATGATGTGGCTGGAGGCCACGGGGGCGTTAGCGGGTGCTGGCGGCCTCGGTTACGCCAAGGTCCGGGCTCCGCGGGTGTACTGGTCGCTGGCCGGGATGCCGCTCGCCTGGAGCCGGTTCACCTTCTCCTACCGGTCCACGATGGACGTGTGCGGGTTGACGGTGCAGCCGTCCGGCCTGCGGGCGTTCATGACTCGCAACGTCGCTCGCCGTGAAGTGCAGCCGGTCCCGCCGAAGATCCGCCGGGTGCGTCCCAGTTCGACCGGCCTGCGGGTCACGCTGCGGCTGCCGGCCGGGTTGGAGCCCGCCGACGTGGTCGCCTCCTCGGAGCGGCTGCGGCATGCCTGGGGCGTGCACTCCGTGACCGTGGTGGAGACCAAGCCCGGGTTCGTGGAACTGCGCATGACCGGCTATGACGTGCTGCGCCGGGTGCGCATGCCGCGCAAGGCCGCCCCTCACGATCTGGTGGTGCCGGTGGCGCTGCGGGAGGACGGGACCGCCTTCGAGCGGGACTACCGCAAGGCCCCCATGGCGCTCACCCTGGGCGCGAACCACTCGGGCAAGTCGATGTACCTGCGCAACCTGATCAAAGGACTGGCGCAACTGCCGGTGGCGCTGGTCGGCATCGACTGCAAGCGCGGTGTCGAACAGAGGGCATTCGCGCCCCGGCTGTCGGCGCTGGTCACCACCCCCGATGACGCCGCCTCGCTGCTCGCGGTGCTGGTGGCGGAGATGGAAGACCGCTTCGACCTGCTGAGCCGGCACGGTGTCTCCGACGTGTGGGAGCTGCCCGCAGATTCCCGTCCGGTGCCGGTCGTGGTCCTGGTGGACGAGGTGGCGGAACTGTTCCTGATCTCCTCGAAGAAGGATGAGGAACGCCGCGAGAAGATCGTGACCGCGTTGATCCGGCTGGCGCAGATGGCCCGTGCGGTCGGCATCCACCTGGAAATCTGCGGGCAGCGCTTCGGCTCCGACCTGGGCAAAGGCGCCACCATGCTCCGTGCCCAGCTAACCGGCCGCGTGGTGCACCGCGTCAACGACAAGCAGACCGCGGAAATGGGCCTGGCCGACGTCGCCCCGGATGCGGTGCCGGTCGCGAGCCTGATCCCGATGGAACGCCCCGGCACGGCTGTAGCGGCGGACTCCACGGGCGGCTGGTCGAAGATCCGCACCCCGAACACCTCCCGCGCGGATGTCGTCGCGGTCTGCCGGAAGTTCGCCCACCTGGTCCCAGACCTTCCCGCCCTCGAACCGTTCCGCCCTTACGTGCCCGCCGAGGCGCCGGAGACCGGTCCGTCGCTGGTCAAGCCCCGCCCGGTCACCGACTGATACCGCCCAGGGCGGGCGGCCGGACACCTGCTTCTCGCCCGCCCCCCGGCCCGACACCCCCTCGAAGGGAGGTGCCCCATGCTCCGCTCGATCCGCCTGGACGCCGTACTCGTCCAAGCCGTCATCGCCGGTGCGCTGTCCTTCGCCCACCTGCACGACCTCGCCGCCGCCGCCGGACAGACCGGCTGGAAAGCCTGGGCCTACCCGGTCTCGGTCGACCTGCTCCTGGTCGCCGCCTGGCGCCGACTGCGCACCGCCCGGCGGGACCGCTCGGCCTGGACCTGGTTCTTCATCGCCCTGGCTGCCTCGCTCGGCGCGAACGTCGCGACCGCCGGACTCCTCGACCTCGACCAGGTGCCCGCCTGGCTGCGCATCCTCGTCGCCGGCTGGCCCGCGCTGGCCTTCCTCGGCGGAACCCTCCTGGTCCACACCCCCGCCGAACCGGCCACCCCGGCACAGCCCGTGGACGACGAACGGGCCGCGTCGGAAGTCGAGATGCACCGCACCGACGACCCCGACCCCGCTCCGCCCGCGCCATCCGCGCCGGAACTCACACCAGCCCCACCGCCGCCCGTCCCAACCCCCGCGCCGGTCGTCCCGGCTGCGCTGCTCGACCACGCCCGGAAGATCGCCGACGCACACCGTGCCTCGACCGGCACACCGATGCCCGCTGACGCCCTGTCGGCCCGGCTCGGTCTGCCCGCCCCGATGGTCGACGCCATCGCCGAACAACTCCAACTCACCTGATCGGAAAGGAGTTCGCCTCATGTCCCGGTCCTTCGACCACCCCGCCGACTTCATCGACGCCGCCCGCGAGATGGCCGTCACCGGCCGCCCCACCCTGGCCCGGCTGCTCGCCGAGGAAGCCGCCGACCGCACCCCGGACGCCGACACCGCCACCCGCATCCTCGCCGAGTTCCCCGGCCCCAGCCTCCGACAGGAGGGCTGACCCCATGGCCGTCTACCGCCGCTTCCGCGACCGCGTCCGCATCGGTCCCGTGCAGGTCGCCACGTACTACGACGGCCGGGGCCGTGGCCGGCACACCGCCGCCTGCACCGCCCCCGGCTGTGGCTTCTCCGCCGACTACCGAGACCGCGCCGGCGCCGAACTCGCCGCCCGTACCCACCGCTGCAAGGCATAGGAGGACCCCGCGTCATGGACGTTCCGCTCTGGCTCGCCCTGCTCGCCGTCGGCTTCCTCGGAGTCAAGCTCATCCGCCCGCCGTGGTGGCTCGTGGCCGTGCTCCTCCTGGGCGGCTACCTCCTCGCCGACAGCATCCTGGCCCCCGCCCTCACCACCGTCGTCAAGTAAGGAGACCTGCTCATGTTCCGGCCCAAGCTCCCGTCCATGCCCCAGCCCACCGGCAGGGCCACCCCGCCCGCGGTCGCCGTCGAGCCGACCATCATCACCCCGGGCACCCCGGCCCCGCCGCCGGCACCTGTCGCCCCGGCCCCAGTCTCGGCCCGGCCCACGGTTCAGCTCACCCCCGGCAGCGCACTCGCCCTCGCCGCCGGCGGTGGCGCCGTGGTCCTGGTCGTCGGCGCGGTCCTGGTCTCCATGCTCCTCGCGGTCGCCATCACCGGCGTGTCCGTCGCCCTGGTCGCCGTCGTCCTGCGCCTGCTCGTCAACGACCTGCACAAGGGACGGTGAGCCATGGAAACCGTGATCGCTGCCGCATTACCGGCCCTCGGCTGGGCCGTCCACGGCGGACTGCTCCTGCGCCGTCTGGCCACCGCCCGCCGCGACCCGCTGACCGGACTGCACACCCGCGCCGGATGGACCGCCCGCGCCGAACACCTGCTCACCCGGCACCCGGCCGCGCTGGTCGTCCTGATCGACCTGGACGACTTCAAGGCCACCAACGACACGCACGGCCACGCAGCCGGTGACGCCGTCCTCGCCGCGACCGCCCGCCGACTGCGCGACTGGTGCGGACGCCACGGCATCGCCGCCCGCCTCGGCGGAGACGAGTTCGCCGCCATCGTCACCGACCCCGCCCACACCCCCGGCACGACCGCGCTGCAAACGGCCCTCGCCCGGCCCGTCGCCCATGACGGGCGCCTGCTGCCGGTCTCCGCCTCCGTCGGCTTCTGCCACCGCACCGACCTGCCGGTCGCCGCACTCACCGACGCCCTGTCCCACGCCGACGCCGACATGTACGCGGCCAAGGGCCACGGAAGGCGCAACGTCCACAACTGAACGGCCCCCGGAGCGGCTTCGGTCACCAAACTTCCGCCGCTCCGGGCGCCTGCACCCATTCCAGATCCAACGGACCCGAAAGGGAAACCTCATGATGCCCCAGCACGCCCGGACCCCGCGCGTCTGCCGCGCCTGCGACGGCTTCCCCGTCGTCGCCATCACCACCGGCACCCGCCACCGCGACGGCACCCGCGCCACCCTCCACGTCACCTGCCCCACCTGCAAGGGCACCGGCCACACCGCTCCCGCTAGCGTCATCCGGATCGGAAGGTGACCGCGTGACCGACGCCGCCACCGTGGCGGGCCTGGACCCGGCCACCCTCGCCGACGTGCTGAGGCTGGCCGGGTCCACCGGCTTCGACCGCATCCAGGACCAGATCCGCCGTACCGGCGGCTGCACCGACCCGATCCGCCTGCAAGGCTCCGTCGTCGTCCGGGACAAGGAAACCCGCCACGTCCTGCACCGGTACTCCACCGACATCGAACCCGGCGGCGTCCTCCGTGTGGCCTGCGGCAACCGGCGGGCCTCCCGCTGCCCCGCCTGCGCCTGGACCTACGCGGGCGACACCTACCACCTCATCCGCGCCGGCCTCGTCGGCGACCCCGCCAAGGGCACCCCCGAGACGATCCGGGATCACCCGCGGGTGTTCGCCACCCTCACCGCGCCTTCGTTCGGCCCGGTCCACAACCGGCCCGACAACCGGCCCTGCCGCTGCGGGGCCCGCCACAGCGAGGACGCCCCCGAGCTGGGCACCCCGATCGACCCGGAGACGTACGACTACGCGGGCGCGGTGCTGTGGAACAATCACGCCTCAGAGCTGTGGCGCTACTTCACGATCTACCTGCGCCGCGAGATCGCCAAACGGGCCGGGCTCACGCAGAAGGCTGCCCGTGAAGCCTCCCGCGTGTCCTTCGGCAAGGTCGCCGAGTACCAGAAGCGCGGCGCCGTCCACTTCCATGCCGTGATCCGCTTCGACGGCCCCGGCGGACCCGACGATCCGCCGCCGGCCTGGGCCACCGTCGACCTGCTCACCGACGCGATCCGGGCCGCCGCCGCCCGCGTGGAAGTCGACGTCCCCGCCGCCAGAGACCAGCCTGCCCGCACGCTGCGGTGGGGCACCCAGCTCGATGTCCGCCCGATCCGGGCTTTTGGAGACGGCGAAGAGATCACCGAACAGGCCGTCGCCTCCTACGTCGCCAAGTACGCCACCAAAGCGGCTGAGACCACCGGCACCGTCGACCGCCGCATCGGCAACAAGGAAGCCCTCGCCCTGCTCGGCGTCCCCGACCACCCGGCCCGGCTCATCGCCGCATGCCTCGACCTGCACGCGCTCTACCCGGACCGGAAGCTGCGCGACTGGGCACACATGCTCGGCTTCCGCGGCCACTTCTCCACCAAGTCCCGCCACTACTCCACCACTCTCGGCGCTCTCCGCCAGGTCCGCGCCGACTACCGCGCCGCCCAGCAACGCGCCGCCCTCGGCCTGCCCGACCCCGACGATGAGGAGGCAACCACGCTCACCCTCGCCCACTGGGCCTACGCCGGCCACGGCCACACCCCCGGCGAATCCTGGCTCGCCGCCAACATCCGCCGCGACATCCAGCACAACCGTGAGATCGCACGCGAGGAACTACCCGCCCTGCTCGACCTGGAAGGAGCCGCAACATGACCACCGCCACCCCCGAGCTGCTAACCGTGCCCGAGGTCATGGCGCGGCTGAAGGTGGGCCGAACCAAGGTCTACGACCTGATCCGTACGCACCGCCTCGTGTCCATCAAGGTCGACGGATGCCGCCGTATCCCGGACCACGCGCTCCGCGACTTCATCGCCGGCCAGATCGGGGAGGCTGCCTGATGGCGAAGCGTCGGCCCAACGGCGGCGGCACGATCACCAAGCGGTCCGATGGTCGCTACCAGGGCGCCGCCTACGTGACCGACACGGACGGCAACCGGGTGCGTAAGTACGTGTACGGCCGAACGTGGGACGAAGCCAACGAGAAGCTCGGCAAGCTCCAGGACCAAGAGCGCAACGGCATCCCGGTGCCGTCCCGGTCCTGGACGCTCGGCGAGTGGCTGGCCTACTGGCTGGAGCACATCGTCGCTCCGGAGCGCGAGCACAACACGTATGTGAAGTACGAGTCCAAGGTGCGGCTGTACCTGCTGCCGCATCTCGGCAAGAAGCCGCTGGTCAAGCTCACCCCGGCACAGATCCGGGCCTTCATGGCCACGCTGGCGCGGGAGAAGGTCGGCGCCTCGGCCCGCTTTGAGGTCCTGCGCGTGCTCCGCAACGCCCTCAACCGGGCCATGCGCGAGGAACTGGTCACTCGGAACGTCGCCCTGCTGGTCGACATGCCCAAGGTCAACAAGGACAGGGGCACGGCGTGGAACGCTCGGGAAGCCATCGCCTTCCTGCGCTCGGTGCGTGCCCACCGGCTCTACGCGGCCTGCGTCCTCGTCCTGGTCCTCGGCCTCCGCCGCAGCGAAGTGCTCGGGCTGCGCTGGCAGGACATCGACTTCGAGGACGGCCACTTCACCCCGGTCAAGCAGGTGCAGCGGGTCAAGGGCGTGGGCCTGGTCCTCAAGGACCTCAAGACGGAGTCCTCACAGGCCGTGCTGCCGCTCCCGGAGTTCTGCGCCCGCGCCCTGGAAGAACGTCGGGAGCTGCAAGAGCTGGAACGGAAGATCGCTGGTGAGCACTGGTCGCAGGAGCCGGACCATGACCTGATCTTCTCGGCCGAGCACGGCGGCATGATCGACCCGGTGGGCTTCTCCCGCACCTTCGACCGGCTCGTCAAGCGGGCCGGTGTGCGACGGATCACGGTCCGCCTCGCTCGGCACACCTGCGGGACTCTGCTCGCCTTCCTGAAGGTGCACCCCAAGGTCGCTCAGGCGATCCTCCGGCACAGCCAGATCAGCATGACCATGGACGTCTACACGCACGTGGTAGGCGACAGTGAGCGGGAAGCGGTCGGCATGCTCGCCGAGCTTTTGGAAGATCCACTCATCGGCTGATGTCAGCCATGGATGTCAAAGACCCCCAGCCGGTATCGACTGGGGGTCTTTTCGCTGGTGGGGCTAACAGGATTTGAACCTGTGGCCTCATCCTTATCAGGGATGCGCTCTAACCAACTGAGCTATAGCCCCGCCGCGCTCTGCGGTGTGTGTCCCGCGCGCTGACCCCTGAAGATTAGCGCACGAGGTGGGCAGTCCCAAAATCGGTTGTCCGGGGGCCGCCCGCCCTCGTCAGCCGTCCGTCACTCGTCCTCGGCCAGCGTCAGTTCCACGCCGCCCACGAAGGCCGCGGAGAGGTTGTAGATGAACGCGCCGAGCGTGGCGAGAGCCGTGGCGAGGACGACGTCGATGACCGCGATGATCGACGAGAAGAGCAGCACGTTCGGCAGGGACAGGAACGCCTGCAGGTCGAAGCCGTTCGACTCGTTCGAGCCGGTCGCCTCGGAGATCGTGCCGCCGACCGTCGAGAAGACGCCCATCGCGTCCATGACCATCCACAGCACCGCCGCCGCGACGATCGTGCAGATGCCGAGGGCGATGGAGAGCAGGAAGCTGACCTTCATCACCGACCACGGGTCGGCCTTGGCCACCCGCAGGCGGGCCTTGCGGACCCGGGGAGTGGTGCGCGCCCCGGTGCGCGGGCGGCGTACCGCGCCGGTCTGGCCACCCTGCGTGGGGTAGGCCTGCGGCGGGTGGTAGGGGCCGCTGTGCTGCTGCGGCTGCCGCTCCCCCGGGAGCGGCGACGCGGGCTGCACGCCGGCCTCCGGCTGGGCCCCCGAAGCGGCCGGGCCCGCGCCGGCGGCGTGGTGCTGGGTCTGCGGGCCTCGGGTGTCCGTCACAGCTCCCCCCTGGGATCCATGCGTGTCGGGCGACTGCGGGTCGGTCGCGGGGGACTTGATGGCCTTCAACTGAGTGGTGTGCGAGTCCTGTGCCTGCGCGGCGGAGCCACGGCCGCCGCCGTCCGTCCCCGTACTGGTACCGGCCGGTCCGGCGCCCGTGGCTCCGCTCACGCTGACTCACTCCTCGTCCTACTCGTCCGAGGGCGCCTCACCCTCGTCCGTACCACCGGCGGGGGCGTCCTCGGCGGGCTCGTCGACGGCCACGTCGCCGTCGACCTCCTCCGCCTCGCGCCCCGCCTCGGCGTTGCGAGCGACACCGACCACGGCGTCGCGCTTGCCCAGATTGATCAGTTGGACGCCCATGGTGTCACGGCCCGTCTCCCTGATCTCGTTGACCCGCGTGCGAATCACACCGCCCGACAGCGTGATGGCGAGGATCTCGTCGGTCTCCTCGACCACCAGCGCGCCGACGAGAGAACCGCGGTCCTCGACGATCTTGGCGGCCTTGATGCCGAGGCCGCCGCGACCCTGGACGCGGTACTCGTCGACGGCGGTCCGCTTCGCGTACCCGCCGTCAGTGGCAGTGAACACGAACGTACCGGGCCGGACAACATTCATCGAGAGCAGTTCGTCGCCCTCGCGGAAACTCATGCCCTTGACACCCGAGGTCGCACGCCCCATGGGGCGCAGCGTGTCGTCCGTCGCGGTGAACCTGATCGACTGCGCCTTCTTGCTGATCAGCAGCAGATCGTCGTCGGACGAGACGAGTTCGGCTCCGATCAGTTCGTCGTCGCTGCCGTCCTCCCGCTCGCGGAGGTTGATGGCGATCACGCCACCGGAGCGCGGGGAGTCGTAGTCCTTCAGCGGCGTCTTCTTCACCAGGCCGCCCTTGGTGGCGAGCACCAGGTACGGGGCGGCGTTGTAGTCGCGGATGGCGAGGATCTCGGCGATGGCCTCGTCCGGCTGGAAGGCGAGCAGGTTCGCCACGTGCTGCCCGCGCGCGTCACGGCCGGCGTCGGGAAGCTCGTAGGCCTTCGCGCGGTAGACGCGGCCCTTGTTCGTGAAGAACAACAGCCAGTGGTGCGTGGTGGACACGAAGAAGTGGTCGACGATGTCGTCTTCCTTCAGCTTCGCGCCGCGCACGCCCTTGCCTCCGCGCTTCTGGGCGCGGTAGTCGTCCGTCTTGGTGCGCTTGATGTAGCCGCCGCGCGTGACCGTGACGACGATGTCCTCTTCGGCGATCAGGTCCTCGATGGACATGTCGCCCTCGTACGGGATCAGCTTCGTCTTGCGGTCGTCGCCGTACTTCTCGACGATCGCGGCGAGCTCCTCGCTGACGATGCCGCGCTGGCGGACCGGGGAGGACAGGATCTCGTTGTACTCGCGGATCTTCGCCTGGAGTTCGTCGTGCTCCTGGACGATCTTCTGGCGCTCCAGGGCGGCCAGCCGGCGCAGCTGCATCTCGAGGATGGCGTTGGCCTGGATCTCGTCGATCTCCAGGAGATCCATCAGGCCGCCGCGCGCGATGTCGACGGTGTCGCTGCGCCGGATCAGCGCGATGACCTCGTCGATGGCGTCCAGGGCCTTCAGCAGGCCGCGCAGGATGTGCGCGCGCTCCTCGGCCTTGCGCAGGCGGAACCTCGTACGGCGGACGATGACCTCGATCTGGTGCGTCACCCAGTGGCGGATGAACGCGTCCAGCGACAGCGTGCGCGGCACGCCGTCGACCAGGGCCAGCATGTTGGCGCCGAAGTTGCTCTGCAGGTCGGTGTGCTTGTAGAGGTTGTTCAGCACGACCTTGGCGACCGCGTCCCGCTTCAGGACGATGACCAGGCGCTGGCCCGTCCGGGACGACGTCTCGTCGCGGACGTCGGCGATGCCGCCGATCTTGCCGTCCTTCACCAGGTCGGCGATCTTCTGCGCCAGGTTGTCCGGGTTGGTCTGGTACGGCAGCTCCGTGACCACCAGGCACTGGCGGTTCTGGATCTCCTCGACCTCGACCACCGCGCGCATCGTGATGGAGCCGCGGCCGGTGCGGTACGCCTCCTCGATGCCCCGTCGGCCGACGACGAGGGCGCCGGTCGGGAAGTCCGGGCCCTTGATGCGCTCGATGAGGGCGTCCAGCAGCTCCTCGTGCGAGGCCTCGGGGTGCTCCAGGTACCACTGGGCGCCGGCGGCGACCTCGCGCAGGTTGTGCGGCGGGATGTTGGTCGCCATGCCGACCGCGATACCGGCGGAGCCGTTGATCAGCAGGTTCGGGAAGCGGGCCGGCAGGACGGTCGGCTCCTGGGAGCGGCCGTCGTAGTTGTCCGTGAAGTCGACGGTCTCCTCGTCGATGTCGCGGACCATCTCCATCGACAGCGGCGCCATCTTGCACTCGGTGTACCGCATGGCCGCCGCCGGGTCGTTGCCCGGGGAGCCGAAGTTGCCGTTGGAGTCGACCAGCGGCATCCGCATCGACCACGGCTGCGCGAGGCGGACCAGCGCGTCGTAGATCGAGGAGTCGCCGTGCGGGTGGTAGTTGCCCATGACGTCGCCGACGACGCGGGCGCACTTGTAGAAGCCGCGCTCGGGGCGGTAGCCGCCGTCGTACATCGCGTACAGCACGCGGCGGTGCACGGGCTTGAGGCCGTCGCGGACGTCGGGCAGCGCGCGCGAGACGATGACGGACATCGCGTAGTCGAGGTACGAGCGCTGCATCTCCGTCTCGAGCCCGACGGGCTCGACGCGCATGGCCAGGGCGTCACCCTCGGGAGTCGTCACGGGAGTGTTCTCGTCGGTCATTGCTGGGATGGGTCCTTCCTGGTGCGGTCAGCTGAGACCGACTCAGATGTCGAGGAAGCGAACGTCCTTGGCGTTGCGCTGGATGAACGCGCGGCGGGCCTCGACGTCCTCGCCCATCAGGACCGAGAACAGGTCGTCGGCCTGGGCGGCGTCGTCGAGGGTGACCTGGCCGAGGACGCGGTGCTCCTGGTCCATGGTAGTGATGCGCAGCTCCTCGGCGTTCATCTCGCCGAGACCCTTGAAGCGCTGCACCGAGTCCTCGCGGATGCGCTTGCCGGCGTTGCGGCCCATCTCGATCAGCGCGTCGCGCTCGCGGTCGGAGTACGCGTACTCGAAGTCGTCCTTGCCCCACTTGATCTTGTAGAGCGGCGGACGGGACAGGTACACGTGGCCGGCCTCGACCAGCGGCCGCATGAAGCGGAACAGGAAGGTCAGCAGCAGGGTGTTGATGTGCTGGCCGTCGACGTCGGCGTCCGCCATCAGGATGATCTTGTGGTAGCGGAGCCTCCCGATGTCGAAGTCCTCGTGCACGCCCGTGCCGAACGCGGAGATCATCGCCTGGATCTCCTGGTTCTGCAGGATGCGGTCGATGCGCGCCTTCTCGACGTTGAGGATCTTGCCGCGGATCGGGAGGATCGCCTGGTACTGCGGGTTGCGGCCGGACTTGGCCGAGCCGCCGGCGGAGTCGCCCTCGACGATGAAGATCTCGCACTTGGTGGGGTCGTTCGACTGGCAGTCGGACAGCTTGCCCGGCAGGGACGCCGACTCCAGCAGGCCCTTGCGGCGGGTCAGGTCGCGCGCCTTGCGGGCCGCCACGCGCGCGGTGGCCGCCTGGATGCCCTTGCGGACGATGTCCGCGGCCTCGTTCGGGTTGCGGTCGAGCCAGTCGTTGAGGTGCTCGTAGACGACCTTCTGGACGAACGTCTTCGCCTCGGTGTTGCCCAGCTTGGTCTTGGTCTGGCCCTCGAACTGCGGCTCGCCCAGCTTGACCGAGATGATCGCGGTCAGCCCCTCGCGGATGTCGTCACCCGTGAGGTTGTCGTCCTTCTCGCGCAGCAGCTTCTTCTCGCGCGCGTACTTGTTGATCAGGTTGGTGAGCGCCGAGCGGAAGCCCTCTTCGTGCGTGCCGCCCTCGTGCGTGTGGATGGTGTTGGCGAAGGAGTACACGCCCTCGCTGTAGCCGCTGTTCCACTGCATCGCGACTTCGAGGGAGAGCAGCCGATCCCTGTCCTCGGCCTCGATGTCGATGACCGAGGGGTGCACCAGCTCCCCCTTGCGGGAGTTCAGGTACTTCACGAAGTCGACGATGCCGCCCTCGTAGTGGTACGTGACGGTCTTGACCTCGTCCTTCTCGTCCGCACCGGCCTCGTCGGCACCGGTCACGGCCTTCGCGGACTCGCGCTCGTCGGTGAGGTTGATCGTCAGGCCCTTGTTGAGGAAGGCCATCTCCTGGAAGCGCCGCGCCAGCGTCTCGAAGGAGTACTCGGTGGTTTCGAAGATGTCCGGGTCGGCCCAGAAGGTGACCGTCGTGCCGGAGTCCTCGACCGCCTCGTGCTTCGCGAGCGGGGCGGTCGGGACGCCCATCTTGTAGTCCTGCGTCCAGCGGTAGCCGTCGCGCTTGATCTCGACGGAGACCTTGGTCGACAGGGCGTTCACGACGGAGACACCCACGCCGTGCAGACCGCCGGAGACCGCGTAGCCGCCGCCGCCGAACTTGCCCCCCGCGTGCAGCACCGTCAGGACGACCTCGACGGCCGGCTTCTTCTCGATGGGGTGCATGTCCACCGGGATGCCACGGCCGTTGTCGACGACGCGGACGCCGCCGTCGGCGAGGATCGTCACGTCGATGGTGTCCGCGTGGCCGGCCAGCGCCTCGTCGACGGAGTTGTCGACGACCTCCTGCACGAGGTGGTGCAGTCCGCGTTCACCGGTCGAGCCGATGTACATACCGGGTCGCTTGCGGACCGCGTCCAGACCCTCGAGGACGGTGATGGCACTGGCGTCGTACGAGGCCGCGGTCTCGCCGTTCGAGGTGCTCGCCGCGTCGTTCACGCCGGTGTCGGTGGACGGGATGTTCTCGTTGGGGTTGCCGGAATCGGCCACGAAGCGCCCTTTCTGGCACAGCACGAGCCAAGCTCCTGGAGGGTTGCCGGAGCGGCTGCGGCATGTTGCGTTGGTAAGCCCTTGATCAGCGTTGCTCAGCTTTTCCCGGACAGTCCCCACGATGGGGGCGGGATTGTCTTCCAGTCTACCGGTAGCACTGACACTGATGGGGGTTTGCCGGTCCCTGAGACCTCATGTGCCGCCCTGAACCGGACTCGCCCGACTCCCGATATGCGGATGGGGGCTCCAAGAGGCTCACAACGGCACTCAGCGCTTCCGGGTGTCAACCCTTGGCTACTTGGAAGTCAGGTCGGGATTCGCAACCGCGTGCGATTGCATAGCGGAGCCCGCCGAGGGCGGCGAAAGAGGCACCTCGGCGACGTGAATGTGATCTCTGTCACCCATAGGTGTCGCCGGGTCCCGTGCTGCCCGGGGCGCGCAGGGGACCGTAGCGACGGGCGCCGCCACCGGGGCCGTTGACCTTGATCAGACGCACGGTGCCGTGGCCCAGGTCCTCGTTGAGCCGGGCCACCAGGGTCGGCGCGAGCAGCCGCAGGTTCGTCGCCCAGGCCGTCGAGTCGCAGCGCACGACCAGGACCCGCTCGTCCTCGTCGTACTTCTCCGGCACGCAGTGCTTGGCGACGTCCTCGCCGACGATCTGCGGCCAGCGGCCCATCACGCCGCCCACCGCGGCAGGGGCCTCCCAGCCCCGCTCGGTGATCAGCCGGTTGATGGCCGCGCCGAGCGCCATCGGATCGCGGCCGTCGGCGCGCGCGCCCGAGCGCAGACCGACGCGGTGCGCCTGCTTCTTCTGCCGGGCCGCGTCGCCACGCGCGCGTGCCGCCTCCTTCGCCGCCCGCAGCGCCACGCGCGCGAGATCGACGCCCGACGGCTCGGCCGTGCCCCCGGGCTGCTTCGCGGGTGCCTTCTCCGGAGTGCTGTCGGGCGCGTTCTCGCTCATACGCGCTCCACGTTCCCCTCGGCCACCGCGAACCGCGCCCCGGCCAGGACGTCCGGTACGTCGTCGTCGACCGCGGCGGTCACCAGCACCTGCTCGCCGGGCGCGACCAGCTCGGCCAGGCGCTCGCGGCGGCGGGTGTCCAACTCGGCGAACACGTCGTCCAGGACGAGCACCGGCTCGTTGCCCTCGGCGCGCAGCAGGTCGTAGGAGGCCAGCCGCAGGGCGAGCGCGTAGGACCAGGACTCGCCGTGCGAGGCGTAGCCCTTGGCGGGCAGCTGGCCGAGCTTGAGCAGCAGGTCGTCCCGGTGCGGGCCGACCAGCGTGACGCCCCGCTCGATCTCCTGCTTGCGTGCCTCGGCGAGCGCCGCCGTCAGCTGCTCGTAGAGGTCGTCACGCGTGTGTGCCTCGCCCGGCGCGGACGGCTTGTACTCCAGGGCGACCGGGCCGCCGCCGGGGGCCAGTTGCTCGTACGCCTTGTCGGCGAGCGGCTGGATCGCGGCGATCAGGTCGAGGCGCTGGGCGAGCAGTTCGGCGCCCACGCGCGCCAGGTGCTGGTCCCACACGTCGAGGGTGGACAGGTCCATGGTGCGTCCGCCGTGCCGCCGGGCCAGCGCGGCCGACTTCAGCAGGGTGTTGCGCTGCCTGAGCACGCGGTCGTAGTCGGAGCGGACGCCCGCCATGCGCGGTGAGCGTGCCGTGATCAGCTCGTCCAGGAAGCGGCGGCGCTCGCCGGGGTCGCCCTTGACCAGGGCGAGGTCCTCGGGCGCGAACAGCACGGTCCGCACAATGCCGAGCACGTCACGCGGTCTGACCTGCGTGGATCTGTTGATGCGGGCGCGGTTGGCCCGGCCGGGGTTCAGCTCCAGCTCGACCAGTTGCTGCCGCTCGCCCTGGCGGACCTGGGCACGGATGATCGCGCGGTCGGCGCCCATGCGGACCAGCGGCGCGTCGGAGGAGACGCGGTGGCTGCCGAGGGTGGCGAGATAGCCGACCGCCTCGACGAGGTTCGTCTTGCCCTGGCCGTTCGGTCCGACGAACGCGGTCACGCCCGGGTCGAGCGGGACCTCGACCCGGGGGTAGGAGCGGAAGTCGGCAAGCGACAGATGCGTGACGTGCATGGTCGTTCGCCGACCTCCCCCGGCGTTGTGGACCGCTGGAGCGGCCCTGTGGATTACTTCTTCTCGACCGCGTGGCCGCCGAACTGGTTGCGCAGCGCCGCGATCATCTTCATCTGCGGCGAGTCCTCCTGACGGGAGGCGAACCGCGCGAACAGCGACGCGGTGATCGCCGGCAGCGGGACCGCGTTGTCGATCGCGGCCTCCACGGTCCAGCGTCCCTCGCCGGAGTCCTGTGCATAACCCCGGAGCCCGTCCAGGTGCTCGTCCTCGTCCAGGGCGTTGACCGCGAGGTCGAGCAGCCAGGAGCGGATGACGGTGCCCTCCTGCCAGGAGCGGAAGACCTCCCGGACGTCGGTCACCGGGTCGACCTTCTCCAGCAGCTCCCAGCCTTCGGCGTAGGCCTGCATCATGGCGTACTCGATGCCGTTGTGGACCATCTTGGCGAAGTGGCCCGCGCCGACCCTGCCGGCGTGCACCGAGCCGAAGTCGCCCTCCGGCTTGAGTGCGTCGAAGACCGGCTGCACCTTGGCGACGTTCTCCGGGTCGCCGCCGTACATCAGCGCGTAGCCGTTCTCCAGGCCCCAGACGCCGCCTGAGACGCCGCAGTCGACGAAGCCGATGCCCTTGGCGGCCAGCTCCTCGGCGTGCTTCTCGTCGTCCGTCCAGCGGGAGTTGCCGCCGTCCACGACCACGTCGCCGGGCTCGAGCAGCTCGGCGAGCTCGTCGATCGTGGACTGGGTGGCTTCGCCGGCCGGGACCATCACCCAGACCACGCGCGGACCCTTGAGCTTGCCCACCAGCTCTTCGAGGCTGTGGACATCGGCGAGGTCCGGGTTGCGGTCGTATCCGACGACGGTGTGGCCCGCGCGGCGGATCCGCTCGCGCATGTTGCCGCCCATCTTGCCGAGGCCGACGAGACCGAGCTCCATCAGTTGCGTTCCTTAAGGGTGCGAGGTGGCGTTACGGCACTTGCGTGCCTGTCCGAGCCTAAACCCGGACGGTGACGCACACCTGTGGGCATACGCGCTCATACGTCGCCCCGACCTGCGGCTTCGCCCGCCGACGCGGTTGTCCACCGGGCCCGGGGGCGCTGTGGACAACCGGCCGGGACCGTCGTCAGCCGCTCAGGCGCACCGGCATGATCAGGTACTTGTAGGCCTCGTCCGCCTCGGCGTCCAGCGCCGGCTTGCCGCTGAGCAGCGCGGGCTTCGTGGACGTCGTGAACGACAGCTGGGCCACCGGGGAGTCGATCGCGCTCAGGCCGTCCAGCAGGAACGTCGGGTTGAAGGCGATCGAGATGTCGTCGCCCTCCAGCTGGGCGTCGACCCTTTCCACAGCCTGTGCGTCGTCGCTGGAGCCGGCCTCCAGGATCAGCACGCCCTGCTCGAAGCTGAGCCGCACCGGGGTGTTGCGCTCGGCGACCAGCGACACGCGCTTGACGGCCTCCACGAAGGGGGCGGTCTCGATGACGGCGACGCTGTTGAACTCCGTCGGGAACAGCGTGCGGTACTTCGGGAGGTCGCCCTCCAGCAGGCGCGTCGTGGTGCGCCGGCCGGCGCCCTCGAAACCGATCAGGCCCTCACCGGCGCCCGAGCCGGACAGCGCCAGCGTCACCTGGTCCCCGCTGGTCAGCGCCTTGGCCGTGTCCAGCAGCGTCTTGGCGGGCACCAGGGCGACCGCGGACGCCTCAGGGTTCTCCGGCTTCCACAGGAACTCGCGGACCGCGAAGCGGTAACGGTCGGTGGACGCCAGTGTCACCGTGTCGCCCTCGATCTCGATGCGCACACCGGTCAGCACGGGCAGTGTGTCGTCGCGGCCGGCGGCGATGGCGACCTGCTGCACGGCCGACGAGAAGACCTCGCCGGGGACCGTGCCCGTCGCGTTCGGCATCTGCGGCAGCGCCGGGTACTCCTCCACAGGCAGGGTGTGGAGGGTGAACCGCGAGGAGCCGCACACCACCGTCGCCCGTACACCGTCTGTGGAAATCTCCACCGGCCGGTTGGGAAGGGCGCGCGAGATGTCGGCGAGCAGGCGGCCGGAGACGAGCACCGTGCCGTCCTCCTCGACCTCCGCCTCCACGGACACCCGCGCCGAGACCTCGTAGTCGAAGCTGGACAGGCTCAGCGCCCCGTCCTCGGCCTTCAGGAGCAGGCCGGCGAGGACAGGCGCCGGCGGACGGGCCGGGAGGCTGCGCGCCGCCCAGGCCACTGCCTCCGCGAGTACGTCGCGTTCCACCCGGATCTTCACCTAAGCCGCCTCCTGCTGTTGCCGGCGTTCTCGCCCTGCTTCGCCTTCGTCGCTGTCTCGGTGTCGTCGGCCCCGGGGAAGGGAGGGACACCGGGACCAGTCTGACGCACGGCACTGACAGTAGGTGCCCCTCGGGGTCAAGTCGTACCGACGGGCAGCCGGGCTCGAGACGGCGAGTTGTGCACAGGACCCGCTTCGAAACGAATTCCTGGCTCTCTATGGTCGGGAGTAGTAGTAGGGCCTGTGGATACCGTGGATAACCCCGTTTTCCCAGCTCAGGCCCACAATTTTGTCCACTGGTCCTGTGGGCGGAGGCGGTGGACAACCAGGGGCTTCTGTGGAGAACAGAAAGTTCTGCACACCCCATGCACAGGACCGGGCGAGTTCTCCCCAGGGCCGTCCCCAGGTTTACCCACCTTTCCCACAGCCCAACCCGGCACCTTTGTGTGACGCCTTTCACTCGACCCGGTGAGGAGGCGCGTCACGTTGCCGAACAGTGGACAGGCATGTGGAGAAACCCCGGATCGCTGGGGACAACCGGCCGCATCCTGTGGGTTGCCCGTGGACAACTTTGTGCACAGCCTGTGGACCAACTCCTTGTCCACAAGCTGTGGAGATCCTCCGTCCACCGATCCACAGGCAGGTGACCTGGCCTGATCATCTTTCACCACCGTGCGCTGTGGACAAGATCGGGACAACTTCCCGGTCCCCAGCATGTGGACGCGAAAAAGTCGCCGAATCTGTGGAGGGAGACCGTAACCCGGCAGCTATTCGAACAGGGGGTTACGGCGCCGAGACCTGCGCCAGTGCCGGCGAGACCCGCGCCGGTGCCGCCGGGAGGCCGGCAGGAACCGCCAGGGCACGAGAAAGGCGCCCCCGGATCTCCTCCAGGGGCGCCTCGAAGGCTGTAACCGTGCTGCGGTCAGCCCGCCTTGATGCGGTTCGTCAGCTCCGTCACCTGGTTGTAGATGGAGCGCCGCTCGGCCATCAGATTGCGGATCTTGCGGTCCGCGTGCATGACCGTCGTGTGGTCCCGGCCGCCGAACAGCGCGCCGATCTTCGGCAGCGACAGATCCGTCAGCTCCCGGCACAGGTACATGGCGATCTGGCGGGCCGTCACCAGCGCCCGCCCGCGCGAGGTGCCGCAGAGGTCCTCGACCGTGAGCCCGAAGTAGTCGGCGGTCGCGCCCATGATCGCCGTCGAGGTGATCTCGGGCGCCGAGTCCTCGCCGCCGGGCATCAGGTCCTTGAGGACGATCTCCGTCAGCCCGAGGTCCACCGGCTGCCGGTTGAGCGACGCGAACGCCGTCACCCGGATCAGCGCGCCCTCCAGCTCACGGATGTTCCGCGAGATCCGGGAGGCGATGAACTCCAGTACCTCCGGCGGGGCGTTGAGCTGTTCCTGGACCGCCTTCTTCCGCAGGATCGCGATGCGCGTCTCCAGCTCGGGCGGCTGGACGTCGGTGATCAGACCCCACTCGAAGCGGTTGCGCAGCCGGTCCTCCAGGGTGACCAGCTGCTTGGGCGGCCGGTCGCTGGAGAGCACGATCTGCTTGTTGGCGTTGTGCAGTGTGTTGAAGGTGTGGAAGAACTCCTCCTGCGTCGACTCCTTGTCCGCCAGGAACTGGATGTCGTCGACGAGCAGGATGTCCATCTCGCGGTACCGCTTGCGGAAGCTGTCGCCCTTGCCGTCGCGGATGGAGTTGATGAACTCGTTGGTGAACTCCTCCGAGCTCACGTACCGCACGCGCGTGCCCGGGTAGAGGCTGCGCGCGTAGTGCCCGATCGCGTGCAGCAGGTGCGTCTTGCCGAGCCCCGACTCGCCGTAGATGAACAGGGGGTTGTACGCCTTCGCCGGTGCCTCGGCGACGGCCACCGCCGCCGCGTGCGCGAACCGGTTCGAGGCGCCGATGACGAACGTGTCGAAGAGGTACTTCGGGTTCAGCCGCGCGGTCGGCTCACCGGGGCCGGTCGCCGGCGCGGGCTGCGCGGCCAGCGGGCCGGGCGCGCCGGTGGTCGGCAGGTTCGGGCCGACGGGGCCGCCGCGGTGCACGTGCCCCGAGCCGGGCCCCGGCTCGGGCAGCTCGCGGCGGGCGTCGCGCGGCTCGTAGTCGCCGCGCGACTGCTCGTACTCGCCGCGCTGCCCGTCGTAGCCCCCGCGGTCCCTGGGCTGCGGGCGGTACTCGTGCGACGGGGGGCCGTAGGGGTCCTGGGAGTGCGAGGGAGCGCCGTAGGAGTCCTGGGAGGACGGGCCGTACCCGTCCTGGGACGGCGCGCCGTAGGCGTCGTGGCCGTGGGTGCCGTAGCCGTCCTGCGAGGAGCCGTACGCGTCCTGCGACGGTGACGCGTAGGGGTCGCGCTCGGGGAAGCCGAGCCGCTGCTGCTGCCAGCCGTAGTCGTCCTGCGAGGGACGCGGCCAGGAGCCGGGCTCGGGACGCTGGTACTCCGACGGGTACGTCGGCCGGGCGGTCGGCAGCTGGTCGCCGGACGGGCCCTGGTGCGGCTCGGCGCGGTGACGGCCGTATCCCTCGTAGCCGTCGCGCTCGCGGCTGTCCCGGCCGCCCTGGTCGTAGCCGTCGCGGCCCTGGCCACCGCCCGAGGGCGGCTCGGGTTCGTCGTACCGCTGCTGCTGGCGGGGCGGGGCCGGGGGCTCGCCGGCGGAGTCGTCGACGGTGATCGCGATGCGGATCGGCCGGCCGCACTCGCGGCTCAGCGTCTCGCTGACGACCGGCGCGAGGCGCCCCTCGAGCACGCCCTTGGCGAATTCGTTCGGTACGGCGAGCAGTGCGGTGTCGGCGACCAGCGCGAGCGGCTGGCAGCGCCGGATCCAGTGTTCGTCCTTCGCCTCCACACCCTGACCACGGCCCTCGCCGAGTAGCTGCTCCAATACGCGTGGCCACACTGCGGCAAGATCGGCAGGTACGTCAGCCACAGGGCACGCTCTCTCACGAGGTCCCTCGAACGTGTGGTTCGCGGACCGGGTCGGGATGTCATTCGGGCGGGTGCGCGGGAGCAGACCCGCTGGGGCAGGCGACAAGGGAACGATTCGGAGTCCAGTCACGGTAGTCAGGGCGGCGGGTACGGTTCAAGTTGTTGTCCCCAGGCTGTGGACAGTGTCTCGCCATGACCCTTGGTTTGACCGAATGGCGCAGCCGCGCGTACCGTAACCAGGTCGAGTTGTCGATGGCTGCTGCCGCCTGCCTCCGATGGGCACAGATCACGCACGGTGATCGGTAAGCGGTGCACACGGGCGTAACGCGAGCTACTCGTGGGCGCACGGTGACAGCCAGGACGGCACCGCCAAACATCGAATTCTTACTGGAGCCCCCGAGTGAGCAAGCGCACCTTCCAGCCGAACAACCGTCGTCGCGCGAAGACCCACGGCTTCCGGCTGCGTATGCGCACCCGTGCCGGCCGCGCGATTCTCGCGTCCCGCCGTAGCAAGGGTCGCGCCCGTCTGTCCGCCTGATCCCGGTCAGGTCATGACGTCGTGCTGCCCACCGAGAACCGGCTGAGGCGGCGCGAGGACTTCGCGACCGCGGTACGACGAGGTCGCAGGGCCGGTCGCCCGAGCCTCGTCGTCCACTTTCGTAGCGGTGCCACGGACCCGCACGCGCCTGGGGAGAGTGCTCCCCCGACGCGTGCGGGTTTCGTCGTGAGCAAGGCCGTGGGCGGCGCGGTGGTGCGCAACAAGGTGAAGCGCAGGCTTCGCCATCTGATGCGCGACCGGGTCGACCTGTTTCCCCCCGGTAGCCTGGTAGTCGTACGAGCGCTGCCCGGTGCGGGTGACGCTGACCATGCACAGCTGGCCCGAGACCTGGACGCCGCGCTGCAGCGGCTGCTGGGAGGGGGCGCGCGATGAAGTACCCGCTGCTGGCTCTGATCAAGCTGTACCAGTGGACGATCAGTCCGCTGCTGGGGCCGGTCTGCAAGTACTACCCGTCGTGTTCCCACTACGGCTACACGGCCATCGACCGGCACGGTGCGATCAAGGGAACGGCCCTCACCGCCTGGCGCATCCTGCGGTGCAACCCGTGGTCGCTCGGCGGGGTGGACCATGTTCCGCCGCGCAGGCGTCCTCGGTGGCACGAAGTGCTGCGTGACGCCTGGCGGGCACGCAAGGGCGGGCACTCCGCCGCCGAACCGGCCACCGAGGGACAGGCTCCCTCGAGCCCGGCCGCAGAGACCTCGTCCCATGCGCAAGGAGCATGATTAGTGGACACGATTGCCAGCCTCTTCAGCTTCATCACGACACCGGTCTCCTGGGTCATCGTCCAGTTCCACAAGGTGTACGGCGCCCTCTTCGGCGCCGACAGCGGGTGGGCCTGGGGCCTGTCGATCGTGTCCCTGGTGATCCTGATCCGCATCTGCCTGATCCCGCTCTTCGTGAAGCAGATCAAGGCGACGCGCGCCATGCAGACGCTCCAGCCGGAGATGAAGAAGATCCAGGAGCGCTACAAGAACGACCGGCAGCGCCAGTCCGAAGAGATGATGAAGCTGTACAAGGAGACGGGCACCAACCCGCTCTCCTCGTGCCTTCCCATCCTGGCGCAGTCGCCGTTCTTCTTCGCTCTGTACCACGTGCTCAACAGCATCGCGTCGAACGACACCGTCGGCGTGATCAACGAGCGTCTTCTCGAGAGCGCGCAGAAGGCCCACATCGTCGGGGCCCCGCTCGCGGTGAAGTTCACGGACAGCTCGTCGAAGGTCGAGGCGCTTGGCTCCTCGCTCACCGACGTCCGGATCGTCACCGCCGTCATGATCATCCTGATGTCGCTGTCGCAGTTCTACACGCAGCGCCAGCTGATGACGAAGAACGTCGACACCACGGTGAAGACGCCCTTCATGCAGCAGCAGAAGATGCTGATGTACATCTTCCCGATCATGTTCGCGGTCTTCGGCATCAACTTCCCGGTCGGTGTCCTCGTCTACTGGCTGACCACGAACCTGTGGACGATGGGCCAGCAGATGTACGTCATCCACAACAACCCGACCCCGGGTTCCAAGGCCCAGGCCGCCTACCTGGAGCGCCTCCACAAGCACGTCACGCACCACGGCAAGGTTCGTCGGCGCAGCGAGCGCGCCATCGTCAAGACCATCGTCGCCAAGGGCCGCGACCGCAACGAGTACGAGCGGAAGTTCATCAACGGCCTGAGCAAGGCGGGCCTGGCGGCCCAGCCCGACGGCAGCGTCGTGAAGAGCGAGGCCGTGGCCGTCGCCGAGACCGAGGACGGCACGCCGGTCGGCGCCACGCCCCGGCGTCAGCAGCCCAAGCGGCAGACCAAGGCCCAGCGGCAGGCGGCCAAGGCGGCAGCCGAGGCCGAGGCGAAGACGTCGCTGACCAAGTCCGAGACCCCTGAGGACGCCAAGCCCGCGGGTGGCGCCAAGCCCGCCGGCGGTGCGAAGAAGGCCGGCTCCAGCGGCCGCAGCAAGGCCCAGTCCGGTCAGCGCAAGGGTCCGCAGCGGCCCAAGTCCCCGTCCAAGAAGTAAGAAGGAGTCCATCCGTGACGGAAGGCACCACCTCCGCCGCTGCCGAGGGCGCAGACACCCTCTCCCGCCTGGAGCAGGAGGGCGAGATCGCTGCGGACTATCTGGAGGGTCTGCTCGACATCGCCGACCTCGACGGTGACATCGACATGGACGTCGAGGCCGACCGTGCCTCCGTCTCGATCGTCAGCGACACGGGCAGCCGTGATCTGCAGAAGCTGGTCGGCCGGGACGGCGAGGTCCTGGAAGCTCTCCAGGAGCTGACGCGTCTGGCCGTGCACCGGGAGACCGGTGACCGCAGCCGGCTGATGCTGGACATCGCGGAATACCGGGCCCGCAAGCGTGCCGAGCTGTCCGAGCTGGGCGCCAAGGCCGTCGCCGACGTCAAGAACAGCGGCGAGCCCGTGAGGCTGAACCCGATGACTCCGTTCGAGCGCAAGGTCGTGCACGACGCGGTCAAGGCCGCCGGCCTGCGCAGCGAGTCCGAGGGCGAGGAGCCGCAGCGTTTCGTCGTCGTGCTTCCCGCCTGACCGGTCTCCCTCTCCTCCGGCCCCGTCTGTTGCGCAGGCGGGGCCGAACTTTGTCAGCCTGATAGTTCTGGTGGTTCTGGTGTCGGCGTCCGTGCCGACACCGTACGGAAGGACGGTCCCCGTGACGGAGGCAGCGGAGCTTCCCCCTGTTCCCGAGCAGGCGCGTGAGGTGTTCGGCGATCGGTACGCCGACGCGGTCCGCTACGCGGAGCTGCTCGCCGAGGCGGGTGTGCAGCGAGGGCTCATCGGCCCCCGTGAAGTGCCCCGGCTGTGGGAGCGGCACCTGCTGAACTGCGCGGTGCTCTCGGAGGTCGTGCCGGAGGCGGTGACGGTGTGCGACGTCGGCTCTGGCGCCGGCCTGCCGGGGATTCCCCTCGCGCTGGTCCGGGAGGATCTCAAGATCACGCTCCTGGAGCCGCTGCTGCGGCGCACCAACTTCCTCACCGAGGTCGTGGAACTGCTCGGCCTGGACCATGTGACCGTGGTGCGCGGACGTGCCGAGGAGGTCATGGGCAAGCTCCCGCCGGTTCATGTGGTGACGGCACGCGCCGTGGCGCCGCTGGACCGCCTGGCCACCTGGGGCATTCCGCTGCTGCGCCCGTACGGGGAGATGCTCGCACTCAAGGGCGACACCGCCGAGGAGGAACTCAAGAGCGCGGCCACGGCACTGAGCAAGCTCGGTGCCGTGGAGACGTCGATCCTCCATGTCGGTGAGGGCGTGGTCGACCCGATGTCGACCGTGGTGCGGGTCGAGGTCGGCGAGAGTCCGGGCGGTGTGCGCTTCGCCGCCAAGCGGGCCAAGGCCGCCCGGACGGGACGTGCGCGCCGCCGTCGCGGCTGACTCCCTACTCCACACAAGCTGCCAAACCCATATAACTCGGAGTGTCGCGGCCATCCGGTCTCGGCTGCTGTGCATCGTGTTTCACGTGAAACGTCGCTCACTGTTGCACGGCATCATCAGTCGAGGCCGCGCTGCGGCCGAACCCCGAGACCGGAAGCCTCTGGGATCCTTGGGGTCCCGTGAGGAAAACTCCGCTACTGACGAGGCTCCGTCCCCCGAACAGGTCACGGAGTTGTCCACAGAGGTGGGTTTTTCCACAGAACGCCAGGCCTCACTGGTTCCCGACCCTGAAGGCATGGGAGGCTCTGTTCATCGCGAGCCTGAAGTCGAGGAGAGTGAATCCTTGCGGTCCGACGCCAATATCGCGGGACCGATGACCGATCCGGTCCCCGGTCCCCGTACCGAGTCGATGGGGGCGGATGTTTCACGTGAAACACCGCCTCCAATGGACGACACTCCCATCGGTCGTGCTGCCCAACTGGCGGTGGAAGCTCTGGGCCGCGCCGGCGAGGGCCTGCCACGGCCCGAGCAGACCCGGATCATCGTGGTCGCCAACCAGAAGGGCGGTGTGGGCAAGACGACGACGACCGTCAACCTTGCCGCATCCCTGGCTCTGCACGGCGGCCGTGTCCTGGTGATCGACCTCGACCCTCAGGGCAACGCGTCCACAGCCCTGGGTATCGACCATCACGCCGAAGTGCCGTCGATCTACGACGTGCTGATCGACAGCAAGCCCCTTTCTGAGGTCGTCCAACCGGTCCCCGATGTCGAGGGACTCTTCTGCGCCCCCGCCACGATCGATCTCGCCGGTGCGGAGATCGAGCTGGTGTCCCTGGTGGCGCGGGAAAGCCGGCTGGAGCGTGCGATCCAGGCGTATGAGCAGCCGCTGGACTACGTCCTCATCGACTGCCCGCCCTCGCTCGGCCTGCTCACGGTGAACGCGTTGGTCGCGGGCCAGGAGGTCCTCATCCCCATCCAGTGCGAGTACTACGCGCTGGAGGGCCTGGGCCAACTGCTGCGCAACGTCGATCTGGTGCGGGGGCACCTCAACCCCACACTGCATGTGTCGACCATCCTGCTCACCATGTACGACGGCCGGACGCGACTCGCGTCGCAGGTCGCGGACGAGGTGCGCAACCACTTCGGCGACGAGGTACTGCGGACGAGCATCCCGCGCTCGGTCCGTATTTCCGAGGCGCCGAGCTACGGGCAGACGGTGCTGACCTACGATCCTGGATCGAGCGGTGCCCTCTCCTATCTTGAGGCCGCACGGGAAATCGCGCTGCGGGGCGTTGGCGTCAGCTATGACGCGTCGAACGCCCACGTCGGCGCAGAGAATGATCCGAACCTGGTGGAGGGGATTCAGTGAGCGAGCGACGGAGGGGGTTGGGCCGTGGCCTTGGCGCGCTGATCCCTGCTGCCCCGACAGAGAAGACGGTGGCTCCGGCCGTGGTGGGGGGCACCGCTTCCTCGTCGCCCACCGGTGTGCCGGTTCTGACGTCCGAGCGTGGCGTGGCCGCGGCCAAGGTGGCGACGCTGCCCCAGCCGCCTGTTTCACGTGAAACAGAGGAGTCGGCCGCGAGGGCGGATATGCCCGCGGCCCCCGTGGGCGCGCACTTTGCCGAGCTTCCGCTCGACGCGATCACGCCGAACCCGCGCCAGCCGCGTGAGGTTTTCGACGAGGACGCGCTGCAGGAACTCGTCACCTCCATCAAGGAGGTCGGCCTCCTCCAGCCCGTCGTCGTACGCCAGACGGGTCCCGGGCGCTACGAACTCATCATGGGTGAGCGCCGCTGGAGGGCCTGCCGTGAGGCCGGTCTGGAGGCGATCCCGGCGATCGTGCGGGCCACGGAGGACGAGAAGCTCCTCTTGGACGCGCTCCTGGAGAACCTGCACCGGGCCCAGCTGAACCCGCTGGAAGAGGCAGCCGCCTACGACCAGTTGCTGAGGGACTTCAACTGCACGCACGACCAGCTGGCGGATCGCATCGGCCGTTCCCGCCCGCAGGTCTCGAACACCCTGCGTCTGCTGAAGCTGTCTCCGGCGGTTCAGCGCCGGGTCGCCGCCGGGGTGCTCTCCGCCGGGCATGCGCGTGCGCTGCTCTCCGTGGAGGACTCGGAGGAGCAGGACCGCCTCGCCCACCGGATCGTGGCCGAAGGGCTGTCGGTGCGGGCCGTCGAGGAGATCGTGACCCTGATGGGGTCCCGTCCGCAGAAGCCTCAGCGGGCCAAGGGGCCGCGGGCCGGTGCCCGGGTCTCCCCGGCGTTGAGCGAACTCGCCACGCGCCTCTCGGACCGTTTCGAGACGCGGGTGAAGGTCGACCTGGGCCAGAAGAAGGGCAAGATCACCGTCGAGTTCGCCTCGATGGAGGACCTTGAGCGGATCCTCAGTTCGCTCGCCCCCGGCGAGGGGCCGGTCCTGCAGAAGGGACTGACGGAGGACGACTCCGAGGACACGGAGTACTGAGCCGCTGGCCGACGCAGCGGTGCATCCGCTCCGTCGGCCGACAGGGCGGGCCGCGTCCGGTGTGTACCGGAATGCGGTCCGCCTTTTGCTTTCTGCCGGTTTCGACGCAAACGCATCGTGGATACGATGCGATCGGGTATGGCGCATCCACCTGGCAAGACGTCTGGAGGGAGGCAGGGGCCATGCGAACGATGAGTCGCACCGGACTGGTGAGTGCGGGCCTGGGGCTCGGCGTGGTCGGCGGGTTCCTTGGCGGCCTGCTCAAGGAACGGAGTGCTCTGACAGCAGCCCGTGTGGCCGCGGGCGAAGGAAGCGAGGAACAGCCTTCATGGGGCGTCGGCTCGTACCGCTCACGCTGGACAACCTTCAAGACCTTCCCCAGCGCTGCCGCACATGTGTCTTCTGGGAGCTGGACCCCGTCAGCGGTGAAGCAGCGGTAAAGGCAGGCACACCCGCGCTGGAGAAGGAGGCCTGGATCTCCGCCGTCCTGCTGGACTGGGGATCCTGCGGCCGGGTCGTCTACGTCGACGATGTGCCCGTGGGCTTTGTCCTCTACGCTCCCCCCGCCTACGTCCCGCGCTCTACGGCGTTCCCCACGAGCCCTGTCTCCCCCGACGCGGTGCAGCTGATGACCGCGTTCATCGTGCCGGGCTACCAGGGGCAGGGACTCGGCCGGGTGATGGTCCAGACGGTCGCCAAGGATCTTCTGCGGCGGGGCTTCAAGGCGATCGAGGCGTTCGGGGACGCCCGCTGGACGGAACCGGCGTGTGTGCTGCCCGCCGATCATCTGCTGGCGGTGGGCTTCAAGACCGTCCGGCCGCATCCCACGTATCCGCGGCTGAGACTGGAGCTGCGGTCGACGCTGTCCTGGAAGGAAGACGTGGAGCTGGCGATCGACCGGCTCCTCGGCGCCGTGCAGAAGGAGCCGGCGCTCAGGCCACTGTGACGGCACTCCTCGCAACAAGCCGCTCTGACGGCACCCGTCATGAGGAGCCGCCCGACGACACCGGGCATGCGAGAGGGCCGACCTTTTCGGGTCGGCCCCCTCGTGTTTCACGTGAAACATCGCCTCCGCGAGCGCTTCGGGCGCCTCAGCGGCGTCACTCGGCGATGAAGTCCTCAAGGTCGCGCACGATGGCGGCCTTCGGCTTCGCACCGACGATGGTCTTGGCGACCTCGCCACCCTGGTAGACGTTCAGGGTCGGGATGGACATGACGCCGTACTTGGCGGCCGTACCCGGGTTCTCGTCGATGTTGAGCTTGACGACCTCGATCTTGTCGCCGTACTCGGCGGCGATGGCCTCGAGGGACGGAGCGATCTGGCGGCACGGACCGCACCAAGCGGCCCAGAAGTCCACCAGGACGGGCTTGTCGCTCTTGAGGACGTCCTGCTCGAAGGAGTCGTCAGTCACATTCTTCAGGGTGCCGGCCACGGCTGGGCTCCTTAACTGGTTGGTGCGCGGGGTGGGGTAGAGAGGGTCAGACAGCGGTCTTCTCGGGCTCCGCCGGCTCCTCGTCCGCGAGAGCGGCGAGGAAGCGCTCGGCGTCGAGGGCGGCTGCACAACCGGTGCCGGCCGCGGTGATCGCCTGACGGTAGGTGTGGTCGACCACGTCACCGGCGGCGAAGACACCGGTCATGTTCGTACGGGTCGAGGGGGCTTCGACCATCAGATAGCCCTCCTCGTCCAGCTCCAGTTGACCCTTGAAGAGTTCCGTACGCGGGTCGTGGCCGATCGCGATGAACAGGCCCGTGACCGCGAGGTCGGACAGCTCACCGGTCTTGAGGTTGCGCAGCTTCAGGCCCGAGAGCTTCGGGTCGCCCTGGATCTCGGCGACCTCGCTGTCCCAGATGAACGTGATCTTCGGATCGGCGAAGGCGCGCTCCTGCATCGCCTTGGAGGCGCGCAGGGTGTCACGGCGGTGGACGATGGTCACGGACTTGGCGAACCGGGAGAGGAACGTGGCCTCCTCCATCGCGGTGTCGCCGCCACCGACCACGGCGATGTCCTGGTCCTTGAAGAAGAAGCCGTCACAGGTGGCGCACCAGGAGACGCCGCGGCCCGAGAGGGCGTCCTCGTTCGGCAGCCCGAGCTTGCGGTGCTGGGAGCCGGTGGCGACGATGACGGCCTTCGCCTTGTGGACGGTTCCGGCGGTGTCCGTGACGGTCTTGATCTCACCGGCGAGGTCGACGGAGACGATGTCGTCCGGGACGAGTTCGGCGCCGAAGCGCTCGGCCTGGGCCCGCATGTTGTCCATGAGCTCGGGGCCCATGATGCCTTCCTGGAAGCCCGGGAAGTTCTCGACCTCGGTGGTGTTCATCAGGGCGCCACCTGCGGTGACGGCACCCTCGAACACCAAGGGCTTCAGCGACGCGCGTGCGGTGTAGAGCGCCGCCGTGTAACCGGCGGGCCCGGAGCCGATGATGATCACGTTTCGGACGTCGCTCACGGCTTGTTCCTCGTCTCTGGACTGCGTCGTTAGGTCCGGTGGGAGCCTTCCTCAGAACTCTCACCCCACCCAACGGATCCTAAGGGGCGCGCATTCCCGTTGTGGCGGGGCAACCCCGAGACGGAGCCCAGAGGCTCAGGAACGCGGGTAGGTCTCCTTCAGGAGCACCTTCGCCGTGGCGGAGGCCGACGGCTGGGCCACGCAGGTCGCTTCGACGACGTAGGCGGTGACCCGGGTGGCGTCCGAAGGGTCGGGCAGCACCACGAGCATCGCCTCGCCGCCCCGGAAGGTGCCCTCTTCGGCGGCCAGTGCCGTGTCGTTGCGTCCGATGCCCTCGCGCACGCAGGCCGGGACCGCGGGCTCCTTCAGGACCTTCGGTTCATTGCCGTCCGGGACGGATTCCGCGCCGGGGCTGTTCGGTGTCCGGGGCCCGCGGTCCTTGGGCTCGCTCTTGGCGAGCAGAGCCGTGACCTGGCTCTCCAGATTGCCCTCGGAGAAGGTGTCCGCGGAGGCGGACTGCCGGCCCTGCGCCGTTTCATCGGACTGCTTGCCGTCGTCCAGTGCCGACAGCAGCACCGAGCCGAGCCCCAGGGCGGCGACGGTGAAGACAGCCCCGAGGACGGCGATTCTGCGGCGTCCGGCCCGCTTGCGGTTCTTGCGGCCGGGGCCGGTGGTGGTGGCGCGGGCACGTCCGGCGGGGCGGTCCGCCGCTGGGGTTGTTTCACGTGAAACATGGCCGGGCTCGTCGGCGTCCGAGGTCTGGTCAGTGGGCCCGTGCGACGGCTCGCCCGGAGAGTACGACACCCCGGGCCGGGCCAGGGTGGCCGCGGCGGGCGTCTCGGCGGGGTCCGGAGCGGTGGCGTTGAGGAGGGCCTCCGCCGCGAGGGCGGCATCGATGCGGCCCGCGACATCGGCAGGCATGTGGGTGGGGCCGGGCAGGGTGCCGAGCAGACCCCGGATCTCCTCCAGCGACGCGTGGACGTCCGCGCACAGGTCGCACGCGTCCAGGTGCTGCCGTATGTCTGCGGTCCGTGCGGGCGGGAGCAGGCCTTCGGTGAGGTCGGAGATCTCCGCGACGTCCGGGTGCCCGGCCGTGTCCGTCGATGTCACGCTCGCCCACCTCCGCCCTTCACTGCAGCTGAGTCGCTCGGTCCTGTACCCGTCGGCGGGCCCGATCCATGCGTTCCCGCTGCGGGTGGGACGGATGTCCCCTGAGTCCGGTTCCGTTCCCCGCCCGGGTCGTCGTCGGCGTCGGATCCCGGGCGGAGATGGGTGAGCAGCGGCAGCAGCTTCGCCCTGCCGCGGGCGCACCGGCTTTTCACCGTGCCGTTCGGCACGTCGAGGACGCGGGCCGCCTCGGCGACCGGGTAGCCCTGCATGTCGACGAGGACGAGCGCGGCTCGCTGGTCGGGAGGCAGCGTGCCCAGGGCCTCGATGAGCTGGCGGTGCAGATCGTTGCGCTCGGCGGGCTCCGAGGCCGCCTCGTGCGGCTCCAGCAGAGTCTCCAGGCGCTCGGTGTCGTCCACCGGCGCGGTCTTGCGGGAGGCCGCCTTGCGGGCGCGGTCGAGGCAGGCGTTCACCGTGATGCGGTGCAGCCACGTGGTGACGGCCGCCTGGCCCCGGAAGGTGTGGGCGGCGCGGTAGGCGGAGACCAGGGCGTCCTGGACCGCGTCGGCGGCCTCCTCGCGGTCTCCGAGCGTTCTCAGCGCCACCGCCCACAGCCGGTCGCGGTGACGCCGTACGAGTTCGCCGAAGGCGTCGGAGTCGCCCTCCACATGGCGTGCCAGGAGGTCCTGATCGCTGACGTCACCGTACGCGGTGTCATCCATCGGGCCCCCTCCCCTGGTGCGGTACGGAAACCGTCAGCCCTTGAACTGCACGTCGGTGATGGCCTGCTTGTAGCCGGCGCTGCTGTAGCCGTCGGCGGGTGCGCTCGGCACCGCCGTGACCCACAGCAGGACGTACCGCGTCTTCACGGACTTCGCCGCCTTGACGGTGAGGGACGTGCCGCTGGTGGTGGCGGTGCCGATCCCCTTCATCCCGTCGAGGCCCGTCGAGGGGGACAGCGCGTCGGTGGCGTAGAGCTGCACGGTCGTGTGGTCACCGGCGTACCGGAGCCCTATCGACGCCGCCGAGACGTCCTTCGCCGAGCCGAGATCGTAGACGATGCCCACGCCCGGCTTGTAGGGCGCGAGCGTCGGGCCCTCGTGATAGCGCTTGGTACGCCAGTACGTCGAGCTGTCGCCGTCGTAGGTGCTGACGACGTCCGCGGGTGCCTGGGCCTCGCCCTTGGCGACGTACTCCTGGGCGCCCTGGACCGTGATCGGCTTGGCGGGCTCGGGGCCCTTGCTGCCCTTGTCGTTTTCCGTCGTCCGCGTCCGGTTCGGGTCGTCGGACTTGCCCTGCTCCATGAGCGCGTCGGCGAGCTGCCAGCTGCCGAGGCCCAGGGCGGCGATGAGGAGCGCGGAGACGGCCCACTTCAAGGCCTTTCCGGTGCGGCTCTGCAGCGGCGGCGCCGGGACGGCCTGGACGCTGCCCGGAAGCGGCGTCTGACGGCCGTACGTGCCCTGCTGGTACGTCGTGCGCTGGTAGTCCGGCAGGGCGGTGAACGCGGGCTCCGGCGGGCGGATGCGCGGCATCTCGCTGATCGCCTTCACCAGCTCCTCGGGCGTGGTGCAGGGGGACTCGTGGCGGGACGCGGTGGCGCCGTCGTTGGCGAGCGCCCGCATGGCCAGCTCGGACAGCCCGCGGTGGACGCCGGCCCGCACCTGGTCCGGTGGGATGAGACCGATGTCCTTCGGCAGACCGGACAGGCCGTAGGCGTCGCTCTCGTACGGCCAGCGCTGGGTGAGTGCCGCGTACAGCAGGGCGCCGATCGCCTCGGTGTCGGTGCGCTGCGGGGTGTGGGAGCTGACGCCGCGCAGTGCGGCGTTCACGGCGAGGCCGCGGATGCGCCACTGGCCGGTGGACGTCCGCAGCACGGCGTTGGGGTTCAGGCGCAGATGGGCGAGGCCTTCGCGGTGGGCGGCGGCCATGGCGGCCGACACCTGGCTGACCATCTGGTAGGCCTCGTAGACCTCCAGCGGGCCGTAGGCGAGGAGCGTGGTCAGTTCGGTGGCGTCGGGGAGCCACTCGTGAACGACGTAGACGAGGTCGTTCTCCTCGACGGCGTCCAGCACCTGGACGAAGCGGGGATCGCCGAGCAGGGCGGAGGAACGGGCCGCGGCCAGGACCGAGCGGGCACGGGAGTGGTCCGCCGGCAGGATGTGGACGCCGACGGCGCGCCGGAGCTTCTCGTCGACGGCACGCCAGCTGCTGAATCCGTCCAGACGGGTGACGCACTCCTCGAGGCGGTACCGTCTGGCGAGTTTGTGACCGCTGTGCAGTTCGGGCGGTGAGGCCTGCACGGAATCCGCTGCCCCGATGCCCCCCTGTGCCTCGTCGCTGTCCGTGACCCGCTCCCGGTTGTTGGCCACCCCGTCGGCCGTGGACTGGTCCGCCTCCGCGGTCAGCGACTGCTCGCCGCTGTCGTCTGCCACGTCGACGGCAGCTGTGCTCCGATCCGCCACCGTCGTTCCTGCCTCCCCATCCCATGCGCGCCGGTCGACACCCGTTGCGCGCCGTCCGACGCCGACACCAATTGTGCCCACAGTCCGCCGCTATGCACGACACACGGTGGCGGACGATGGTTGTGCGCCTACCCCGTACCGCCTCATCGACCCAGGCGCCCGCGGACCATGCCGACCAGCGAGTTGACCTCCTCGATGCGCATGCGGCGGGCGGCGACGAAGAACACTCCCAGCAGGACCGCACCGCCGGTCAGCAGCGCGGCGAACGACCCCAGCACGCCCTGGCCGAGCGAGTGACCCATGCCGTAGCAGGCGGCGCCGCTGAGCAGCGCGGCCGGGACCGACGCGATGCACAGCCTGGCGTACGTCCGCATGACGCGGGCGCCGTCCAGGTCGCCGCCCAGCCGCTTGCGCAGCCGGTTCCAGGCGACACCGACGCCGATCGCGTAGGCCAGGCCGTACGCGGCGGCCATGCCGACCACGGCCCAGCGGGCGGGGATCACGAGGTAACACAGCACCGACGCCCCGGCGTTGACCGCCGCCACGATGACCGTGTTGTAGAAGGGCGTCCGGGTGTCCTCGTAGGCGTAGAAGGCGCGCAGCACCACGTACTGCACCGAGTAGGGGATCAGGCCGAGGCCGAAGGCCATCAGCATGAAGCCCATGTTGGTGGCGGCGGTGGTGCCCGAGGAGCCGAAGATCAGCGTGCACATCGGGATGCCGAGGGAGAGGAAACCGAAGGCGATCGGCACGATGGCGACGGCCGTGGTGCGCAGGCCCTGGGAGATGTCGTCGCGGACGGCGCCCGCGTCGTCCTCGGCGGCCGAGCGGGAGATGCGCGGCAGCAGGGCGGCCATCAGGGACACTGTGATGATGGCCTGCGGCAGGCCCCAGATGAGCTGGGCGTTGGCGTACGCGCTGAAGCCGGTGCCGGCGATGCCGGGAACCGACGAGGCCGTGGCGAGCTGGGTGACGACGAGCGCGCCGGCCTGGTTGGCGAGGACGAAGAGGATGGTCCACTTGGCGAGCATCGCGGCCTTGCCGAGGCCGTGGCCCTTCCAGTCGAAGCGCAGCCGCAGCCGGAACCCGGTCTCCCGCAGGTACGGAATCATCGCCAGGGCCTGCACCACGAGGCCGAGCAGGATGCCGATGCCGAGCAGCCGCTGGCCCTCCTGCGGGATGTTCGTGACGTTCATGCCGGAGTCACCGGCGGTGCCGTAGACCCAGATGAACATGCCCAGGGTCACGATGATGACGATGTTGTTGAGGACCGGGGTCCACATCATCGCGCCGAACCGGCCGCGGGCGTTGAGGATCTGCCCCATCACCACGTGCAGGCCCATGAAGAAGATCGAGGGCAGGAAGTAGCGGGTGAAGGTGACCGCGACCTCGTTGGCCTCGGGGTCACTGGCGATCGGGTTCGACAGCATGCGGACCAGGAGCGGCGCCGCGAACATCGCGAGCGCGGTGAGCGCCGCCAGGGCGACCATGACCAGGGTCAGCAGGCGGTTGGCGTAGGCCTCGCCGCCGTCGTCGTCCTCCTTCATCGCGCGGACGAGCTGCGGCACGAAGACCGAGTTGAGGCCGCCGCCGACGGTCAGGATGTAGATCATCGTCGGCAGCTGGTAGGCGATCTGGAACGTGTCGCCGAGCATCGCCAGACCCAGCGCCGAGACGATCATCGCGGAGCGGATGAAGCCCGTGAGGCGGGACACCATCGTGCCCGCGGCCATCACGGCACTCGACTTCAGCAGACCGCCCGCGCGACCGCCCTTCTTCGGCGCGGCGGGGACGGGCGCCGGTGCGGGAACCTCGGACGCGGGCGGCGGAACACTCAGGGGCGTGCCCGGTGCCGGGGCGGGCCCGGGCACGGAGGGCTGGGACCGGTACGGCTCGGACTGGTACGGCGGCTGCGGCGGGTACGGCTGCTGTGCGGCGCTCTGCTGCGGGTCCTGATAGCCGCCCGGGTGCCCGCCGCCCTGCTGCTGGTCCCGGAACAGGTGCGCGAAGGCGTCCGGCTCGTGGCGCTCCTCGGAGGCCCCGGTGACCAAGTCGTCCACACCCACGTAGCGCGTGGTGCGCGGATCGTCGCCGTACGGCAGGTGCTGGGTGGGGCCGTCCGGCTCCGGAGGCGGGGTCTGGGCCCACACGCGCGGGTCGGGGGCGTACGGCGACTGCGGCGGCTGGGCGTACAGCGGCTGCTGCGGCTCGTACGCGCCCGGGGGCGGCGGCGGGTGCGCGGCACGGTCGTAGAGGGCCTCGGCGACCGGGTCCTGGGCGGCGAGGTCCTGTGCCCGGTAGGGGTCCTGGGCGTAGGCGTCCTGGAGGTACATGTCCGCGGGCGGCTGCGCCGGTGCCGGGCCGTGCTCCGGGGGCGGCCCCTCGGAGTGGCCCGAGCCGTCCCCGGGCCGCCCGTGGTCACCGTCGTACGGCGCGTTCATGGTTACCCCACCTCATCGTCCCGGGCCCACCGGCCACGACATCCTCAACGGTCCACTCTCTCACCCGTGCCGGAAGGGTCGGCGCTTTCCGCTGGGGTGTCCGGTGCCGGGTCACTCGGCTGCTGCGGGTCGCCTGCCCGGGAGTCCGCGGCGGACTCCTGCCCGAGGCGTGCGCCGGGTGCTTCCTGGTTCTGCCCGCCGTCGGCGTCCGAGCGCGGCGCCTGGGCGGCCTCCTCGGCCGCCTCACGGGCCGCGGCGCGCTTGCGCTGGGTGTACATGCGGAAGCCGGCGAGGACGAGGAGCAGGACACCGCCGCCGATGACCAGCATCACGGTGGCCGTGATCTCGGTGACCTTCACGTCGAACGTGACCGGGTCGCCGTACTTCTGCCCGTCCTGCGTGTAGAGCTGTGCGACCACCGTCGCGCGGCCGTTGGCGTTGGCCGAGGTGGTGAACTTCACCGACTGGCTGTGACCGCCCGAGACGGTGACGGGCCGCTCGCTGTACGGCTTGCCGCCGATCTTGAGGCGGGTGGGGTTGACGGAGGTGAGCCGCAGCACGAGGTGGTCGACGTCCTGGACCAGGTTGTTCTGCACGGTCACCGGGATCGTGGCGCTGCGTCCGGAGAGCTTCGTCTCCGACTTCTCGATCAGCCGGACCTGCTTGGCGAGGCCCTGGAGGTAGATCTCCACGCCCGTGCGGAAGCCCATCGCCTCGCCGGGTCGGCCGCGCCACGACGTGGACATCTCGCGGTTCATGGCCAGGCCGAAGGGGGTCACCACGCGGGACTGGTTGGTGAGGATGACCTTGAAGTTGCCGAGCTGGCCCTGCGTCCGTGCGAGCTGCTGGTAGGCCGAGCGCGGCAGTTCCTTCTTGCGCAGCTCCGGCGGGTAGGAGCGGGCGGACGGGACCTGCGTCGTGGCGGCAGGGTCCGGCTTGGCCGAGGCGGCCTCGGTGAGCTCCTGCGCCTCGGACCAGGTGCCGTCCCGCAGCGCGGTCAGGGCCTCGGCCATCGCCCGCGCCTGGCCGGCGGTCGGCGTGCGCTGCGGGGCGACGACGACGCTGCGCTGCTTGCCGGTCTGGAGGTTCAGGGTCAGGCTCTGGGCGAGGAACCGCTGCACCGCGAGGGTGGAGGCGGAGGCCTTCGCCAGGTCGCCCCGGAACGCCGTGGACATCCGTGCGTCCGCGACGACCGCCGTGGTGCCGCCGCCGATGGGACGGGCGGCGGACGGCGTGTACGGCATGCTCCTGCTCTCCTGGAGGCTGTCGCTGCGGGCGATCACCTTGTCGGCGCCCGCGGAGGTCGCCACCTTGACGATCGACGGGTCGACGGCGCCCTCCACCGGCCAGGCGAAGTCCGTGGTGGGTTTTACGTGGAGGATCGGCTCGACCGTGTTGGCGACGACGTCCGTGGCCTCCTTGAGCTGGCTCAGCGCGCCGGGCGCGTCCGTGCCGTTGTGCGCGAGGGACGCCAGGTCCGGGTCGGAGAACGGGAGGGCAACCACCTCCTCGCCGGCCACCGCCTCCTGCAGCCTGGCGAGCCACCGCTTGGCGACCGTCTGGTTCGTGCCGGCGTTGGTGGTGCCGTTCTCGCCGCGGACCTGGTAGGTGCGTGTCATGGCGTCGACGGAGGCCAGCAGGTCGGGGTCGACCACCCAGGTGATGCCGAGGTCCTTGCCCAGGGAGACCATCTGGTCCAGGCGGCCGCCCGGTGAGATCTCCTTGGCGAGGTCGTCGTCGAGGAAGACCGGCGTCTGCTGCTCGTCCGACCCCGTCTCGGCCGTCATGTGGACGGTGGAGATCAGCGGCCACAGGAACGTCGTCCGGGTCCGGGGGTCGGCCTCCTCGGACTGGTACGGCAGGAACGTCCGCTGGACGCCGAGAACCTGCGTCCAGGGCTGCGCCGAGGTCTGCCCGGAGAGGGAGACGCCGAACTCGTACACCCCGTCCCGGGCGAGGTCCAGCTCGTCGACCGGCACCGAGATGCTGAAGGGCCGGGCGACGCCGGGTGTGAGCCTGGCGAACTTCTCGACGTACTTGCCGCCGACCGCCGAGCCGACCGTCCCCTGGACGTCGCCGCTGCTCTCGGCGGCGGTGTCGATGGCCGAGCGGGTGCTGACCGGTGCGCCCACGCGCAGATCAACCTGGGCGTCGGTGACGGTCTGCTTGCCCTTGTTGGTCACCGTGCCCGACACCGTGAGGGTGTCGCCGTCGGTGGGCGCGCTCGGCGTGAAGGTGTCGACAGAGACGGTCACCACGCCGGATTCGGCCGCGGCCTGCGGGGCGTCCTGGCCCGTCGCGTCGGCCGGGGGGGCGGCGGGCAGCTGGAGGAGGCCGGCCAGCAGGGGCGCCGCCGTGAGCAGGGTTCCCGTGCGCCGCAGCCATCGGCGGGCAGGAGAGGGACTCGTCCCCTGGAAGTCTGCCGCCTCGGCCACGCGCTTGCCCGTCCCTCGTCGTCAGTGGTCGTCGGAATGTGCGTCCACGCATGGTAACGAGGCGCGCCGAGGGGAAGTGCCGCGGACTGCTCCACAAGATCGGGGAGCGGAGCGGGCCGCCCTGAATGCACGCGTATGAAGAGGAGTGCTTCGGGACGTCTCAAGGGCGGGTCTTGTGCGCGTATCGAAGGAGCTGTCCGCGCCCTTCACCGGGTGCGCTCGCCGTGTAATGGGTGCGCTCGCGGTATCCCGCGCCACGTACCCTCTTCTGTTGTGCCGAACGCCAATGAAGACAACCCCAGTGCCCTGAGTCAGGCGCAGCTGCGCGCGGTGAGTGAACTGCTGCGGGTCGCCCCGGTCGCCGACGACCTAGCCCGTCGATTCCAGGAGGCCGGGTTCTCTCTCGCCCTGGTCGGCGGGTCGGTCCGGGACGCGCTGCTCGGCCGGCTCGGCAACGACCTGGACTTCACGACCGATGCCCGGCCACAGGACGTCCTGAAGATCGTCCGGCCGTGGGCGGACGCCGTCTGGGAGGTCGGGATCGCCTTCGGCACGGTCGGTGCGCAGAAGGACGGTTACCAGATCGAGGTGACCACCTACCGGTCGGAGGCGTACGACCGCACCTCGCGCAAGCCCGAGGTGTCGTACGGCGACTCCATCGAGCAGGACCTCGTCCGGCGTGACTTCTCCGTGAACGCGATGGCCGTCGCGCTGCCGGAGAAGGAGTTCATCGACCCGCACGGCGGTCTCGACGACCTCGCCCAGCGGGTGCTGCGCACGCCCGGCACGCCCGAAGAGTCCTTCTCCGACGACCCGCTCCGGATGATGCGGGCCGCGCGCTTCGCCGCGCAGCTCGACTTCGAGGTGGCCCCCGAGGTCGTCACGGCCATGACGGAGATGTCCGGACGCCTTGAGATCGTCTCGGCCGAGCGGGTGCGGGACGAGCTGAACAAGCTGATCCTGTCCGCGCACCCGCGCAAGGGGCTCACGCTGCTGGTGGACACCGGGCTCGCCGAGCACGTGCTGCCCGAGCTGCCGGCGCTGCGCCTGGAGAGCGACGAGCACCACCGGCACAAGGACGTCTACGAGCACACGCTGATCGTCCTGGAGCAGGCGATGGCGCTGGAGGACGACGGCCCTGACCTCACTCTCCGGCTGGCCGCCCTGCTGCACGACATCGGCAAGCCGCGCACCCGCCGCTTCGAGAAGGACGGGCGGGTCTCGTTCCACCACCACGAGGTGGTCGGGGCGAAGATGACGAAGAAGCGCATGACGGCGCTCAAGTACTCCAACGACCTGGTGAAGGACGTCTCGCGCCTGGTCGAACTCCACCTGCGCTTCCACGGCTACGGCACGGGCGAGTGGACCGACTCCGCCGTGCGCCGCTACGTACGGGACGCCGGCCCGCTCCTGGACCGGCTCCACAAGCTGACGCGCTCCGACTGCACCACGCGGAACAAGCGCAAGGCGGCTGCCCTGTCCCGTGCGTACGACGGGCTGGAGGAGCGGATCGCCAAGCTCCAGGAACAGGAAGAGCTGGACGCCATCCGTCCGGACCTCGACGGCAACCAGATCATGAAGATCCTGGGCATCGGCCCCGGTCCGGCCGTCGGCAGGGCTTACCAGCACATGCTGGAAATCCGTCTGGAGCACGGCCCGCTGGACCGGGACGCGGCGGTGGCCGCACTCAAGGAGTGGTGGGCGGAGCAGCAGGGCTGACGCCGGGAAACGGGCGCATGTTTCACGTGAAACATGACGGAGGGGCGGTGTTTCACGTGAAACACCGCCCCTCCGTGCCGTGCCTGGTCTACTTGGCGGAGTAGTCCGCGAGGCAGAGGGTGAAGTCGTCACCGCTGCCGGTCTCGGTGTACTCGCTGAACTTGGTGCGGTCGCAGCCCTCGGCGGTGCCGTCCTTCTTCTCGGCGACCTTGTACTTCGCCTTCGAGTCGGTGCAGTCGACGACCTCAAGACCCGGGTCGGTCGTGCTGTTCGGGTCCGAGATGCTCATGCAGTCCCCGACCTTCGCCTGGGCGGCGTCGTCACGGCTGGCTATGAAGCCAGCCACGGCCACGCCGACCACGATCACGGCGATGACGATGTTCTTGATCGTCTTGGAGCTGAGCTTGCGGCGGGGCTGCTCCGGCGGGACCGGAGCGTACGGCGCGCCGCCCTGAGGAAAGCCCGACGGGGCCGTCTGCTGCGGGAAGCCGCCCTGGGGCGGGTACGGGGCCTGGCCCTGCGGCTGGCCGTAGGGCTGCTGGCCCTGGGCGAACGGGTTCTGGCCCTGGGGCGGCGGAGTCGACACTTGGGGGTCCCCCTAGAACATAGGTAGTGACGCGCAAACATGCCGCGAGGAAGTGACGCGGACATGGCGCGAGTAAGACCCTCGTAAGCTACCGGCAGCCACTGACAACCCTGTAGTCGAGGTCGTGCACTGTGGCGTTGATGTGACACTTACTGGCGCTCAAAGCGGGCCATACCGGTAGCTACTCCTGCATAGATAACGGCGACCGTGACCACCAGCGGCACCGAGCGGCCGTCCGGCGGCAGCATCAGCGCGGCCACCCCGGCCGCGCCGACGAAAGCGACGTTGAACAGCACGTCGTAAACGGAGAAGATCCGGCCACGGAAGCCGTCCTCGACGGCCGCCTGCACCACGGTGTCCGTCGCGATCTTCGCTCCCTGGGTGGTCAGGCCGAGCAGGAACGCGGCGATCAGCAGGGGCACCGCGGCGAACGGCAGGCCGAGGGCCGGCTCCAGCACCGCGGCCGTCCCCGCACACACGGCGATCCAGCGCCCCGGCCCGAGCCGCCCGGCCGCCCACGGCGTCAGCACCGCCGCCGCGAAGAACCCGGCGCCCGACACCCCGAGCGCCAGGCCCAGCAGGGCGAGCCCCTCGTCCGGGTCCGAGGTCAGGGCGTAGCGGCAGAGCATCAGCAGCATGACGAGCAGGGCGCCGTAGCAGAACCGGATCAGGGACATCGCGGCCAGCGCCCAGGCGGCTTCCCGGCGAGGCGGCGCGGTCAGATGACGCACCCCCGCGACCAGGTCGCGCGCGGTCCCGGCCACCGCCGCCGTCAGCCGCGGCCGGACCAACGCGCGGTCCGGGCCCAGCAGTTCCCGCGCCATGCGCAGCGACGCCAGTCCCGCGCACAGGTACAGGGCCGCCCCCAGCAGCACCACGGCGGCGTCGGAGTCGGCGCCGGCGAGGCGTACGACGAAGGCGAGACCGCCGCCCGCTGTCGCGGCGAGCGTCCCGGCGGTCGGCGACAGCGAATTGGCCACGACGAGCCGCTCGGCGTCCACCACGCGCGGCAGCGCGGCGGACAGGCCCGCGAGGACGAAGCGGTTGACGGCGGTGACGCACAGCGCGGAGACGTAGAAGAGCCAGTCCGGGGCGTTGCCCAGCATCAGGAGGGCCGTGGCCGACGCGAGTCCGGCGCGCAGCGCGCTGCCGTACAGCAGTACCTGGCGGCGGCGCCAGCGGTCCAGCAGCACACCGGCGAAGGGGCCGACGAGGGAGTACGGCAGCAGCAGGACCGCCATCGCGGAGGCGATCGCGCCGGCCGACGCCTGTCTCTCCGGGGAGAAGACGACGTAGGCGGCGAGCGCGACCTGGTAGACGCCGTCGGCGCCCTGGGAGAGCAGCCGTACGGCGAGCAGGCGCCTGAAGCTCGGGAAGCGCAGCAGGACGCGCAGGTCACGGACGACGGCCATGGGGTCAGCCTCACATACGGGAAGGGTCCCCGGGCGGGCGACCCGGGGACCCTCAACGCGCTTCTGCTGAGCGGTGGTTAGCGCTCGACCGTGCCCTGGATGAACTTCTCGACGTTCTCGCGGGCCTCGTCGTCGAAGTACTGGACCGGCGGGGACTTCATGAAGTACGACGACGCCGACAGGATCGGGCCGCCGATGCCGCGGTCCTTGGCGATCTTCGCGGCGCGCAGGGCGTCGATGATGACACCGGCGGAGTTCGGGGAGTCCCAGACCTCGAGCTTGTACTCCAGGTTCAGCGGGACGTCACCGAACGCACGGCCCTCCAGGCGGACGTAGGCCCACTTGCGGTCGTCCAGCCAGGCGACGTAGTCGGACGGGCCGATGTGGACGTTCTTCTCGCCCATGTCCCGGTCGGGGATCTGGGAGGTGACGGCCTGCGTCTTGGAGATCTTCTTCGACTCCAGGCGGTCACGCTCGAGCATGTTCTTGAAGTCCATGTTGCCGCCGACGTTCAGCTGCATCGTGCGGTCCAGGATGACGCCCCGGTCCTCGAACAGCTTCGCCATGACGCGGTGCGTGATGGTGGCGCCGACCTGCGACTTGATGTCGTCGCCGACGATCGGCACGCCCGCCTCGGTGAACTTGTCCGCCCACTCCTTCGTACCGGCGATGAAGACCGGCAGGGCGTTGACGAAGGCGACCTTGGCGTCGATGGCGCACTGGGCGTAGAACTTCGCCGCGTCCTCGGAGCCGACCGGCAGATAGCAGACCAGGACGTCGACCTGCTTGTCCTTCAGGACCTGGACGACGTCGACCGGGGCCTCGGAGGACTCCTCGATGGTCTCGCGGTAGTACTTGCCGAGACCGTCGAGCGTGTGGCCGCGCTGGACCGTCACACCGGTGCTGGGCACGTCGCAGATCTTGATGGTGTTGTTCTCGGAGGCGCCGATGGCGTCCGCGAGGTCGAGGCCGACCTTCTTGGCGTCGACGTCGAACGCGGCGACGAACTCGATGTCGCGGACGTGGTAGTCGCCGAACTGCACGTGCATGAGTCCGGGGACCCTGGCCGCCGGGTCGGCGTCCTTGTAGTACTCGACTCCCTGCACCAGCGATGCGGCGCAGTTGCCCACACCGACGATGGCTACGCGGACCGAACCCATTCCGGTTGCTCCCTGTGTGTACGAGTGAGGCCGCTCGGCGGCTCTCACGTGGCGGTGTCGCCGGGCGTATCCGGCCGGGGCTCGTCCCCGGACCGGGGCAGGCCGCCCGGCGCTCCAGATGTCGTGTCCTGCTGAGCGGACCCCCCGGAGGCAGAACTCCTCAGGTCCCGTCCGGCCCGCTCGCTCTCGATGAGCTCGTTCAGCCAGCGCACTTCGCGCTCCACGGACTCCATCCCGTGACGCTGGAGCTCAAGCGTGTAGTCGTCGAGGCGCTCCCTGGTGCGCGCCAGCGAGGCGCGCATCTTCTCCAGCCGCTCCTCCAACCGGCTGCGGCGGCCCTCCAGCACGCGCATGCGTACGTCCCGCGACGTCTGCCCGAAGAAGGCGAAGCGCGCGGCGAAGGTCTCGTCCTCGTACGCGTCCGGTCCCGTCTGGGAGAGCAGCTCCTCGAAGTGCTCCTTGCCTTCCGCCGTCAGCCGGTAGACGATCTTGGCGCGGCGTCCGGCGAGCGGAGCGGCGAGAGCGTCCTCGGTGGTGTGTCCCGGTTCCTCGCTCAACCAGCCGTTCGAGACCAGAGTCTTGAGGCACGGGTAGAGCGTCCCGTAGCTGAACGCCCGGAACACACCCAGTGAGGTGTTGAGTCGCTTGCGCAACTCGTAGCCGTGCATCGGGGACTCGCGGAGCAGGCCGAGTACGGCGAACTCGAGGATCCCGGAACGCCGGCTCATCGTCGCCTCCTCTCTGCCGCGGCCGTGCCGTGACGGGCTTGCGCCAGGCCTTATGCCGGGCTGATGTATCGACTCGATACATCACGACGATAGAACGCCTCTCCGGACGGGACAAGAGGGACGGTGGTGAACGGGATCACATCACCGATTCATCGGAAGAGACTTGCCTGTTTTGGGGTGACTTCCGGGCTAGGCGTGTTTTGACGGTGCGTAGTCTGTGCGCCATGCAGACCACCGGGAACCGAGTGACGCGTGAGGGCGTCATCGTCCTCGGTGCGGTACGGGTGAAGGGGCAACCGGCCCCACCCGTACGTCGGGGGGACCGGAAACCAGCCGCCGTTTCCAGGCGCGCAAAGGTGCGCCTGCCCGAGGAGTAGTCGTTCGATGAGCGAGCACCGTCGCAAACCGCCGCATCCGCAGGGAGGCGGACGTGCCGCGGCCCGGCGTGGCCAGTCCGGCTCGTCCTCCGGCCGCCGCGCGGCACCGCGAGGCGCCACCGGGTCTCCGTCCGGCTCGTACGAGACCGGAGGCGAGGAGCGTCCGTACGGCGGCCGAGCCGAGGCCCGCCGTGCGGCCCAGCGCAGTGGAGGAGGGCGCCGCAGAGCGGCGGAACCAGGACGTGCGGGCCGGCGTGGCGCGGCCGGCGGTCCGGCCGGACGGGGCAGAGGCCGCGCGGCGGGCGCCGGAGCCGGCGCGAAGCGCCTGATCGACTATCCGCGCCACGACACGTACGGGTGGCGTCGCTGGATGCCGTCGTGGAAGCTCGTCTCCGGCCTGTGCCTGTTCTTCTTCGGCAGCATGGTCGCCGCGGTCGGTGTCGGCTACGCCATGGTGGGTGTCCCCTCCGAGGAGAACGCCGCCGCGCGGTCCCAGAACAACGTCTACTACTGGGCCGACGGCAGCCAGATGGTCGCCACCGGCGCCGGCCAGAACCGGCAGAACATCACCATCGACCGGATCCCCAAGGAAATGCAGTACGCGGTGATCTCGGCCGAGAACAAGACGTTCTACAAGGACTCGGGCGTCGACCCGATGGGCATCGCCCGGGCCCTGGCCAACATGGCGCGGGGCGGTGACACGCAGGGTGGTTCGACCATCACCCAGCAGTTCGTCAAGAACACCTACCTGAGCCAGGACCAGACCATCTCCCGCAAGTTCAAGGAGATGTTCATCTCGATCAAGGTGGGCACGAAGCTCTCCAAGCACGAGATCCTCCAGGGCTACCTGAACACCTCGTACTACGGCCGCGGCGCCTACGGCATCCAGGCCGCCGCCCAGACCTACTACGGCAAGGACGCCGTCGACCTCAACGCGAGCGAGTGCGCCTTCCTCGCCGCTCTGCTCAAGGGCCCGACGTACTTCGACCCGGCGGGCAACGAGAACCTCGACAGGACGGCGACCAAGGAGGCCAACCTCGAGCGGTCCAAGGAGCGCTGGAGCTGGATCCTCGGCGAGATGCGCAAGGACGAGCGGATCTCGGAGGCCGAGTACCAGGAAGCGATCAAGAGGTACCCGGAGCCCCAGGGCCGCAAGGCGATCAAGGGCATGACCGGACAGATCAGCTACCTGGTCGACACGGCCAAGAAGTACGTCCTGAACAACTCCGACATCGACGAGCGCAAGTTCGACCAGGGCGGCTACCAGATCTACACGACCTTCGAGAAGGACAAGGTCGAGGCGCTCGCCAAGGCCGTGAAGAAGATCGAGAAGGAGAAGATCGACCCGAAGCGCAAACTGGACAAGCACGTCCAGTTCGGCGCGGCCTCGGTGAAGCCCAACGACGGTGCGATCGTCGCGCTCTACGGCGGCGCGGGCTACGAGAACAACCACTTCAACAACAACGCCGACACTTCCGGTGTCCCCGTCGGTTCGACGTGGAAGCCCTTCGTCCTCGCCGCCGCCATGGAGCACGGCACGTACAAGACCCAGGGCGTCGGCGTCTCGCCGCTGAGCAAGTACAACGGCAACGACCGTCTGAAGGTCCGCAGGCAGGACGGCAGCTACTACCTCCGCGAGGACAACTCGTTCTTCTACCAGAAGAACGAGACGGACCGCCGCTGGGGCTACATCACCCTGCGCAAGGCCATGGAGCAGTCCGTCAACACGCCGTTCGTCCAGCTCGGCGTGGACGTGGGCCTGACGAAGGTGCGGGACACCGCGAAGGCCTCCGGCATCCTGGACCAGTCGTTCGCCGGCCTCAACCCGTCCTTCGCGCTGGGTACGTCGACTCCCAGCGCGATCCGCATGGCCGACGCGTACGCGACGTTCGCCGCCTCCGGCAAGCACACCGCGCCCTATTCGGTGAAGAGCGTCAAGTACGCCGGTCAGGAGCTCGAGGGCTTCGAGAAGCCGAAGGCCGCGCAGGCGATGCCGGAGAACGTGGCGAACAACCTCACGGACGTCCTCGAGAACGTGATCGAGAACGGTACGGGCAAGAACGCCAGGGCCCTCGGCCGTACGGCGGCGGGCAAGACCGGTACCACCGACGAGAACAAGTCGGCCTGGTTCGTCGGCTACACCCAGCAGCTGTCGACCGCGGTGGCGATGTTCCGTGAGGACCCGGAGAGCCACAAGCTGCTCTCCATGAACGGCACGGCGGGCGTCGACTCCATCCACGGTGGTGACATCCCGACCTCGGTGTGGACCGAGTACATGAGGGCCGCGCTGGAGGGAGAGCCCGACCCCGGCTTCCCCGAGCCCACCACGATCGGCGAGATCGCGGACCAGGCGGGCGCTCCGTCCCCGACCCCGAGCTTCACGGCGTCGCCCACCCCGTCGCCGAGCGCGTCGCCGAGCGCGACCCCGAGCGAGCCCAGCCCGACGCCGACGCCCTCGACGACCGAGACGTGCAGCGCCTGGGACTTCGACTGCGAGGAGAGCGGCGGCAACACCAACGGAGGCGCCGACACCGGGGGCGGCGGCGACGTGACGCCCACGCCCACCATGACCGAGACAGGCGAGCCCGGGAACAGCAGAGGCAACAGCAACGGCGGCCTCTTCGGAGGAACGGGCTAGCCGTCGCAACGCCCGGCAAGGGTGTTTCACGTGAAACATGGGCCGCCGCACCGTCGGGTGCGGCGGCCCTCGGCGTCCTGCCGGGCTCGTACGGCAGGATGTGCGACATGCCCAGCGCAGATTCGACGCAAGCGAGCGTGCACGAGCCGGACCCGGTGCGGCCGACCCAGGAGGACGAGGTCGCCGCGGCCGGAAGCGAGCTGATCGGCGGCCCCGTGGGCCGGCGTGCCCTGCCCGGGACGTCCTGGTGGACGCCCGTGCGGGTCGTCGCGCTGGTGGCGATCGGCATGTTCACCCTCGGCCTGGTCCAGAAGGCGCCCTGCTACAACGGCGCCTGGTTCTTCGGCGCCGGCTCGCAGTACACCCACGCCTGCTACTCGGACATCCCGCACCTGTACGCGGGCCGCGGTTTCGCCGAAGGGCTCGTGCCGTACTTCGACAAGCTCCCCGGCGACATGCAGTACCTCGAGTACCCGGTCCTGACCGGCGTGTTCATGGAGGTCGCGGCCTGGCTCACGCCCGGCAGCGGCAGCATCCAGCACCAGGAGCAGTGGTACTGGATGGTCAACGCCGGGATGCTCATGGCGTGCGCGGCCGTCATCGCCGTCTGCGTGACCCGCACGCACGGCCGGCGGCCCTGGGACGCCCTGCTGGTCGCCCTGGCGCCCGCCGCGGCGCTGACCGCGACCATCAACTGGGACCTGCTGGCGGTCGCCCTGACGGCCGCCGCGATGCTGATGTGGGCGCGGGGCCGCTCCCTCGCCTTCGGCGTCCTCCTGGGCCTCGCCACGGCCGCCAAGCTCTATCCCTTCCTGCTCCTCGGCCCCCTGCTCGTGCTGTGCTGGCGCGCGGGCCGCTGGCGGGAGTACGGGACCGCTCTGGGCGGCGCGGCCGTCGCGTGGCTCGTGGTGAACGTGCCGGTGATGCTGTTCGCCTTCGAGGGCTGGTCGAAGTTCTACACGTTCAGCCAGGAGCGGGGCGTCGACTTCGGCTCCTTCTGGCTGATCATGGCCCAGAACTCGAAGGACCCGCTGAGCACCGAGACCGTCAACACCCTCGCCATGGTGCTGATGCTGGTGTGCTGCGCGGGCATCGCCGCACTCGCGCTGATGGCGCCGCGCCGGCCGCGCTTCGCCCAGCTCGCCTTCCTGATCGTCGCGGCGTTCATCCTCACCAACAAGGTCTACTCCCCGCAGTACGTCCTGTGGCTGGTCCCGCTGGCGGCGCTCGCCCGGCCGAAGTGGCGGGACTTCCTGATCTGGCAGGCCTGCGAGGTGGCGTACTACCTGGGCATCTGGATGTACCTCGCCTATACGACCAGCGGTGACGCCCACAAGGGTCTGCCCCAGGACGGCTACCACTGGGCCATCGCCGCGCACCTGCTGGGGACGCTGTACCTGTGCGTCGTCGTCGTGCGGGACATCCTCATGCCGGAGCGCGATCCGGTGCGCCGGAGCGGCGACGACGACCCCTCGGGCGGTGTGCTGGACAGGGCCGAGGACGTCGCCGTGTTCGGCCCCGCGGCCCATCCCCCGAGGCATGCCGCGCACTTCGAGAGCACGGAGGGGCCGCGGGTGCGGTGGGGTGGGCAGGGGGCGGCGGGCGGTTCGCTCTGAGCGAACAGCGCTCGTCCGGGGCGTGCCGGCCGCCCGGAAGGCCCTCCTTCGGAGGGCCGCACCTGGCAGGGCCGTACCGCGAAAGGCCGTACACGGCAGGTTCCGTGTACGGCCTTTCGCGCTGTGGTCGAGGAGGTGGTCAGCGGTCCAGGAGGCGGTCGAACTGCGTGGTGGTGTGCCGCAGATGGGCCACCAGCTCCTCGCCGACCTTCGGCTCCGGCGCGTCCGCTGGCACGAACAGGATCGAGACCTGCATGTGCGGCGGCTCCGCGAACCAGCGCTGCTTACCCGCCCAGACGAACGGCGAGAGGTTCCGGTTGACCGTGGCGAGCCCGGCGCGGGCGACGCCCTTGGCGCGCGGCATGACGCCGTGCATCGCCTTCGGAGCCTCCAGACCCACCCCGTGCGACGTACCGCCCGCCACGACCACCAGGAAGCCGTCGGAGGCTGCCTTCTGCTGCCGGTAGCCGAAGCGGTCGCCCTTGGCGACGCGGGTGACGTCCAGGACCGCGCCGCGGTACTCGGTGGCCTCGTGGTCCCCCAGCCACAGGCGCGTGCCGATGCGGGCGCGGAACCGGGTCTGCGGGAACTGCTGCTGCAACCGGGCGAGTTCCTCGGACTTGAGGTGGCTGACGAACATCGTGTGCAGCGGCAGCCGGGCCGCGCGCAGCCGGTCCATCCAGCCGATGACCTCCTCGACGGCGTCCGAGCCGTCGGTGCGGTCCAGCGGCAGGTGGATGGCGAAGCCCTCCAGGCGGACGTTCTCTATGGCCGCGTGCAGCTGCGGCAGGTCCTGCTCGCTGATGCCGTGCCGCTTCATCGAGGACATCACCTCGATGACCACACGGGCGCCCACCAGGCCGTACACGCCGTCTATCGACGACACCGAGCGCACCACCCGGTCGGGCAGCGGCACCGGCTCCTCACCGCGCCGGAACGGCGTCAGCACCAGCAGGTCCCCGCCGAACCAGTCCTTGATCCGGGCGGCCTCGTAGGTCGTGCCGACGGCGAGCATGTCGGAACCGAGCCGTGTGGCCTCCTCCGCCAGCCGCTCGTGTCCGAAGCCGTAGCCGTTGCCCTTGCAGACCGGGACGAGCCCCGGGAACTGCTCCTGCACGTGCTTGTGGTGCGCCCGCCAGCGCGCGGTGTCGACGTAGAGCGTGAGCGCCATGGCCGGACCTGGAACCTTTCTCGTGGCTGCGGTGTGTCGTTGTGGGGGAAGCTGGGGGAACCCGTCCGGGAACGCCGTGCGGACCGGTGGAGGGAACGGCCTGTGGGGTCAGCGCCGCGACATGTAGATGTCGAGGGCCTTGTGGAGCAGCTTGTTCAGCGGGAAGTCCCACTCGCCGAGGTACTCCGCGGCCTGGCCGCCGGTGCCCACCTTGAACTGGATCAGACCGAAGAGGTGGTCGGACTCGTCCAGCGAGTCGGAGATGCCGCGCAGGTCGTAGACGGTGGCGCCCAGCGCGTAGGCGTCGCGCAGCATCCGCCACTGCATGGCGTTCGACGGCCTGACCTCGCGGCCGATGTTGTCGGAGGCGCCGTAGGAGTACCAGACGTGCCCGCCGACGATCAGCATCGTCGCCGCCGACAGGTTCACGCCGTTGTGGCGGGCGAAGTACAGCCGCATGCGGTTCGGGTCCTCGCTGTTGAGGGCCTTCCACATGCGCTGGAAGTACGACAGCGGGCGCGGCCGGAAGCGGTCGCGCACAGCCGTGATCTCGTACAGCCGCTGCCACTCCTCGAGGTCCTCGTAGCCGCCCTGGACGACCTCGACGCCGGCCTTCTCGGCCTTCTTGATGTTGCGCCGCCACAGCTGGTTGAAGTTCTTGTGGACCTCCTCCAGCGACCGGTTGGCCAGCGGCACCTGGAAGACGTAACGCGGCTGTACGTCGCCGAAGCCGGCGCCGCCGTCCTCGCCCTGCTGCCAGCCCATGCGGCGCAGCTTGTCGGCGACCTCGAAGGCACGCGGCTCGATGTGGTCGGCCTCGATGTCCCGCAGCCGCTTCACGTCCGGGTTCTGGATGCCCGCCTTGATGGACGCGGCGTCCCAGCGCCGGATGACCACCGGCGGGCCCATCTTCACCGAGAAGGCGCCCTGCTGCTTCAGGTGCGCCAGCATCGGCTCGATCCAGTCCTGGAGGTTCGGCGCGAACCAGTTGATGACCGGGCCCTCGGGCAGATAGGCGAGGTAGCGCTTGATCTTGGGGAGCTGCCGGTAGAGGACCAGGCCCGCGCCGACCATCTCGCCGGTCCGCTCGTCGAACCAGCCGAGATTCTCCGAGCGCCACTCGGCCTTCACATCAGCCCATGCCGGGACCTGCATGTGGCTCGCCGCCGGCAGGCTCTGGATGTACGCCAGATGCTGCTCGCGGCTGATGGTCCTCAGGGTCAGGCTCATTCGGGGCGCTCCTCGGGCTGGTGTGTCCCCATGGGTACAGGGGCTCCGGCTCTCGCGCCGAAGCCTACTGCGCCCGGCGAGCGCCCCGACTGGGCATACGGCACCTTCACCCGGCCCTGTAGTGCGGCCGGGCGGTCTGCGCGGTGCCGGAGGGGTGAGGGGGGTGGCGTCGTGTCAGTCGAAGAGGCCGCCGAACAGCCCGCCGTGCGCCATGCCGAGGAAGAAGCCGATCCCCGCGGCGCCGAGGCCCAGGATCAGGCCGAAGCGCTCACGTGTCGTCTCCGAGACCCACTGGCCGTAGGCTCCCGTGGCGATTCCCAGCAGGCCGGTCCACGAGCTCAGCAGGTGCAGGCTGTGGAACATCGCGGTGATGAACGACGTGATGCCCAGCACCAGGGTCACCGCGAGCAGTGCGTCCTGGAGCGGGTGGGGTTTGCCGTCCGTGGCGAAAAGGCCTCCGGCGGTGTTGGGTCGCATTGCCTGTGCCATGGGGCACCTCCTGCGAAAGGCGGCGGATCGTAGCGCCGTACACACCCGATGTGTACAGATTGACGGGGTTCGCGGCCGGATTTCAACCGGTAGCGGTTGTGCAGGTAGTCTGTACGGTCTGCACCGGTGTCTGCCCAGACAGCGCCAGGCACGCGTCAGGATCCGTCCCGGCCGACCTGGGAAACCGCCGAACGACCGCCCTTGTCAGTGGCGGCTGTTTTACTGACGGGCACTGTTGCGTACGCATCACAACCCTCCTGCCACGGAACGACCGTGGCCGCTGAGTCCAAAGGAGGTGGGTTCCACATGCGTCACTACGAGGTGATGGTCATCCTCGACCCCGATCTCGAGGAGCGTTCTGTCTCCCCGCTGATCGAGAACTTCCTTTCTGTCGTCCGTGACGGCGGCGGAAAGGTCGAGAAGGTCGACACCTGGGGCCGTCGTCGTCTCTCGTACGAGATCAAGAAGAAGCCCGAGGGCATCTACTCGGTCATCGACCTGCAGGCCGAGCCTGCGGTCGTCAAGGAGCTCGACCGCCAGATGAACCTGAACGAGTCGGTCCTCCGGACCAAGGTCCTCCGTCCCGAGACCCACTGAGCCTTCCGCTCAGTCGATCCCGGGATTCGAGTAGCAGCACCAGCAGCCAGCAGCAAACCCGCCGAGAGGTTCCCCCATGGCAGGCGAGACCGTCATCACGGTCATCGGCAATCTTGTCGACGACCCCGAGCTGCGCTTCACCCCGTCCGGTGCGGCCGTCGCGAAGTTCCGTGTCGCGTCCACTCCCCGCACCTTCGACCGTCAGACGAACGAGTGGAAGGACGGCGAGAGCCTGTTCCTGACCTGCTCGGTCTGGCGTCAGGCGGCGGAGAACGTCGCCGAGTCGCTCCAGCGAGGCATGCGCGTCATCGTGCAGGGCCGGCTGAAGCAGCGGTCCTACGAGGACCGTGAGGGCGTCAAGCGCACGGTCTACGAGCTGGACGTCGACGAGGTCGGCCCCAGCCTGCGCAATGCCACGGCCAAGGTCACCAAGACCACGGGCCGCGGTGGCCAGGGCGGTTACGGCGGCGGTGGCGGCGGCCAGCAGGGTGGCGGCGGCTGGGGCGGAGGCCCCGGCGGCGGTCAGCCGGCCGGCGGTGCTCCTGCCGACGACCCCTGGGCCACAGGCGCTCCCGCCGGTGGCGCCCCGCAGGGTGGCGGCGGCTGGGGCGGTGGCTCCGGCGGCGGTGGCGGCTACTCGGACGAGCCCCCCTTCTAGGCCTTCGGGCCGGGTCCTCGGACCCGGCCGGCCGAGGTGGGCCGTACCCACACTTCTTGATCACACAGGAGAATCACCATGGCGAAGCCGCCTGTGCGCAAGCCGAAGAAGAAGGTCTGCGCATTCTGCAAGGACAAGGTCACGTACGTGGACTACAAGGACACGAACATGCTGCGGAAGTTCATTTCCGACCGCGGCAAGATCCGTGCCCGCCGCGTGACCGGCAACTGCACGCAGCACCAGCGTGACGTCGCCACGGCCGTCAAGAACAGCCGTGAGATGGCGCTGCTGCCCTACACCTCCACCGCGCGATAAGGGAAGGGTGACCGACAGATGAAGATCATCCTCACCCACGAGGTCTCCGGCCTCGGTGCCGCGGGCGACGTCGTCGACGTCAAGGACGGTTACGCTCGCAACTACCTGATCCCGCGGAAGTTCGCCATCCGCTGGACCAAGGGTGGCGAGAAGGACGTCGAGCAGATCCGTCGTGCTCGCAAGATCCACGAGATCCAGACCATCGAGCAGGCCAACCAGGTGAAGGCCCAGCTCGAGGGCGTCAAGGTCCGCCTGGCCGTCCGTGCCGGCGACGCCGGTCGTCTCTTCGGTTCCGTCACCCAGGCCGACATCGCCTCGGCGATCAAGGCTGCCGGTGGCCCCGAGGTCGACAAGCGTCGTATCGAGGTCGCCTCGGCGATCAAGACGCTGGGCGCCCACGAGACGTCCGTGCGTCTGCACCCCGAGGTTGCCGCCAAGGTCAACATCGAGGTTGTCGCGGCCTGAGTGCCGCGCTCGCTGTAGCGGAATGCGGGGCCGCACCCTTTCGGGTGTGGCCCCTTCGCATGCCCGACGCGTGTTTCACGTGAAACGCCGCTCTCGCGGTTTCACGTGAAACAACGAAGCTCTGCGTGGCCGTAGGACCCTAGGAAAGCATCAGCGGGTCGCTCCGGTGACGATCCAGCGGCCGGACCGGGCGCGCAGCCACAGGGTCAGCATCCGCACGGTCATCATCAGCGTCATGGTGATCCAGAGCGTGGTGAGGCCGCCGCCGACGGTGGGCACCAGGAGGGCGGCCGGGGTGAAGACCGCCAGGGTGAGCAGCATCGCCCACGCCAGATACGGTCCGTCGCCCGCGCCCATCAGGACGCCGTCCAGGACGAAGACGACGCCGCTGATCGGCTGGGAGAGCGCCACGATCACGAGCGCCGGCAGGGCCGTGTCCGTGACCGCCGAGTCGCTGGTGAACAGGGGCAGGAAGAGGGGGCGTGTGATCACCACCAGCACGCCGAGGACGACACCGACGGCTGTGCCCCACTGGACCATCCGGCGGCAGACGGCCTTGGCTCCTTCGGCGTCTCCCGCCCCGAGGTAGCGCCCGATGATGGCCTGGCCCGCGATGGCGATGGCGTCGAGGGCGAAGGCGAGCAGGCTCCACAGGGACAGGATGATCTGGTGAGCCGCGACATCGGCGTCCCCGAGCCGGGCCGCGACGGCGGTGGCGATCAGCAGAATGGCCCGCAGTGAGAGGGTGCGGACCAGCAGAGGCGCTCCCGCCTGGGCGGAGGCCCTGATCCCGGCCGCGTCGGGGCGCAGGGAAGCGCCGTGCTTGCGGGCGCCGCGGACGACCACGACGAGGTACGCCAGGGCCATGCCCCACTGGGCGATGACGGTGCCCCACGCGGAGCCGGCGATCCCGAGGTCGGCGCCGTAGACGAGGACGACGTTGAGGATGCCGTTGGAGACGAAGCCCGCGACGGCGACGTACAAAGGTGTTTTCGTGTCCTGCAGTCCGCGCAGGACGCCGGTCGCGGCGAGCACGACGAGCATGGCCGGGATGCCGAGCGACGAGATCCGCAGATAGGTGGTGGCGTACGGGGCAGCTGTCTCCGAGGCGCCGAAGAGGTCGACCAGGCCGGGTGCCGTGGGCAGGACGAGGACGATGACGGCCGCGCCGAGCAGCAGGGCGAGCCATACGCCGTCCATGCCCTGCCGGATGGCGGACTTCAGGTCGCCGGCGCCGACGCGCCGGGCGACGGCCGCCGTGGTGGCGTAGGCGAGGAAGACGAAGATGCTCACGGCGGTGGTGAGGAGGGCGGAGGCGACGCCGAGTCCGGCGAGTTGCGCGGTGCCCAGGTGGCCGACGATCGCACTGTCGGCGAGGACGAAGAGGGGCTCGGCGACGAGTGCGCCGAAGGCGGGGACGGCGAGCGCGACGATCTCCCGGTCGTGTTGTCGGCGGACCTTTCGGGAGTGCGCGGGGGCCTGTGTCATGAGCACTAATCTAATCGTCCACAGGTAAGAGATACAAGGCTACTGTGACCCTTACTTGCGCCCTCGCTGCGTGACCCTGCGTGAGCCATCCGCAGCGATCTTGATCCGACTGGGGAAGTTTTTCTTCTGCACAGCCAGTGGACGGGAAAGCAGCAGGTCACAGGCGCTGCGCGAGGACAGGCGGACGCTTGTTCACAGGGCTGTCCACCGGGTCGTGCACAGGTTTCGCGGAGTTCTCCACAGCATCTGGGCCGTCGTCCACATGGCCTGTGGATAACCAGATTGGCTGACGGTGCCCGCAGGCCTACGGTGGACCGGCGCCTGCTCCGTCCGCCGGATTCCAAAACGCCGCAAAACCGGCGCGCCAGAACCGGAGTTGGGCGTCTCATTTGTCAGTGCCGTGCCGTAGAAAAGAGGGGCACGGCGAGGTCCGCTCGGCGGACGGGAGGAGGTGGCTCGGTGAGTATTTCCGAGCCCTTGGACGACCCGTGGGCCGACAGCGGTCCCAGTGATCGTCTGCCCTCCCGTCGGCGCGGCGACGGAGCCCGAGGCCGTGACGAGCAGCACGACAGGGGTGGGGACACCGGATCGTGGGACGGAGGAGGTTCGGCGTTCGAGCGCGTGCCCCCCCAGGACCTCGACGCCGAGCAGTCCGTCCTCGGCGGCATGCTGCTCTCCAAGGACGCCATCGCCGACGTCGTGGAGATCCTCAAGGGCCACGACTTCTACAAGCCGGCCCACGAGACGATCTACCAGGCGATCCTCGACGTCTACGCCAAGGGCGAGCCGGCCGACCCCATCACGATCGCCGCCGAGCTGACCAAGCGCGGCGAGATCAACAAGGTCGGCGGTGCCTCGTACCTCCACACCCTCGTCCAGACGGTGCCGACGGCGGCCAACGCGGCGTATTACGCGGAGATCGTGCACGAGCGTGCCGTGCTGCGCCGCCTGGTCGAGGCCGGCACGCGCATCACGCAGATGGGATACGCGGCCGACGACGACGTCGACGAGATCGTCAACCGCGCCCAGGCCGAGATCTACGCCGTCACCGAGCAGCGCACCAGCGAGGACTACCTGCCGCTCGGCGACATCATGGAGGGCGCGCTCGACGAGATCGAGGCGATCGGCTCCCGCAGCGGCGAGATGACCGGTGTGCCGACCGGGTTCACCGACTTCGACTCGCTCACCAACGGCCTGCACCCCGGGCAGATGATCGTCATCGCCGCGCGTCCCGCCATGGGCAAGTCGACCCTCGCCCTGGACTTCGCGCGGGCGGCATCGATCAAGAACAACCTGCCGAGCGTCATCTTCTCGCTCGAAATGGGCCGCAACGAGATCGCCATGCGCCTGCTGTCCGCCGAGGCCCGGGTGGCCCTGCACCACATGCGCTCGGGAACGATGACCGACGAGGACTGGACGCGCCTGGCCCGCCGCATGCCGGACGTCTCGGCCGCCCCGCTCTACATCGACGACTCGCCGAACCTGTCGATGATGGAGATCCGCGCCAAGTGCCGCCGTCTCAAGCAGCGCAACGACCTGAAGCTGGTCGTCATCGACTACCTCCAGCTGATGCAGTCAGGCGGCTCCAAGCGCGCCGAGAGCCGCCAGCAGGAGGTCTCGGACATGTCCCGTAACCTCAAGCTGCTGGCCAAGGAACTGGAGCTGCCGGTCATCGCGCTCTCGCAGCTGAACCGTGGCCCCGAGCAGCGCACCGACAAGAAGCCCATGGTCTCCGACCTGCGTGAGTCCGGCTCCATCGAGCAGGACGCCGACATGGTGATCCTGCTGCACCGCGAGGACGCCTACGAGAAGGAGTCGCCGCGCGCGGGCGAGGCCGACCTGATCGTGGCCAAGCACCGAAACGGCCCTACGGCGACGATCACGGTCGCCTTCCAGGGCCACTACTCGCGGTTCGTGGACATGGCACAGACCTGATCCGGCTGTAGGTTTCCAGATTCCGTGGCCACTTTCGATCAGCCGAAAAGCGGCCCTCTCCTCGTGTTGAGGAGGTTGCCCGGATGCGGCTCGCCGTGCAACAGCTGGTCACCGGTTTCCTCGCTGCTGATCGTGGCGCTCAGCCCACTGAGTGTGTTGCTCAGGAGTTCCCGGTCAGTATCAGGTAGCTCGGGGGACTGTCCCCGGTCGTTCACCTCTCTCAGCGCCGCGGCGACTCGATCGGTGTAATGCGGTGCGTCCAGATCGATCTGGCGCAGGGCGGCATGGTGCCGCATGAGCACGTCTGCATAGTCGGTCGGCGCGATCTCTGATCCCACAGGCTCGTAGTAGGTCCAGAGCGAGATGGCGAAGGCGTCACGCACATGGACTCGGG
>NZ_JBFBAX010000026.1:0-92633 GCF_040682395.1 Streptomyces sp. NPDC051207
TGCTTTATCGTGCTATTACAGCCTGCTCGGGGGCGCGCGCGAGGTGACGCGCCCCCCCCCGCCACTCGCGTAGCGGATGCGGTCGTTACCTGTCGACGCCTCCCAGCACGGGGTCGATGGACGCGATGACGACGATGACGTCGGCCAGCTGACCGCCCTCGCACATCGCCGCGAGCGCCTGCAGGTTGGTGAAGGAGGGGTCACGGAAGTGGACCCGGTAGGGGCGGGTGCCGCCGTCGGAGACGACGTGCGCGCCCAGCTCCCCCTTGGGCGACTCGACGGCCGTGTACGCCTGTCCCGGCGGTACGCGGAAGCCCTCGGTGACCAGCTTGAAGTGGTGGATCAGGGACTCCATCGAGGTGCCCATGATCTTCCTGATGTGGTCGAGGGAGTTGCCCAGTCCGTCGGGCCCCAGGGCGAGCTGGGCGGGCCAGGCGATCTTCTTGTCCGGGACCATCACGGGCCCCGGCTCCAGCCGGTCCAGGCACTGCTCGACGATCCTGAGCGACTGCCGCATCTCCTCCAGCCGGATCAGGAATCGGCCGTAGGCGTCGCAGGTGTCGACGGTGGCGATGTCGAAGTCGTACGTCTCGTAACCGCAGTACGGGTCGCTCTTGCGCAGGTCGAACGGCAGGCCGGTGGAGCGCAGGATCGGGCCCGTCACGCCGAGGGCCATGCATCCCGCCAGGTCGAGATAGCCGATGTCCTGCATACGGGCCTTGAAGACGGGGTTCCCGGTGGCGAGCTTGTCATACTCCGGGAAGTTCTTCTTGAGCGTCCTGACCAGGTCGCGCAGCTGGTCGACGGCGCCGGCCGGCAGGTCCTGGGCGAGTCCGCCGGGCCTGATGAACGCGTGGTTCATGCGCAGACCGGTGACCAACTCATAGGCGTCCATGATCATTTCGCGGTCGCGGAACCCGTAGATCATGACGGTCGTGGCGCCGAGCTCCATGCCGCCGGTGGCGATGGCCACCAGGTGGGAGGAGATGCGGTTCAGCTCCATGAGCAGGACCCGGATGACGGTGGCCCGGTCGGGGACGTCGTCCTCGATGCCCAGGAGCTTCTCCACGGCCAGGCAGTACACCGTCTCGTTGAAGAACGACGAGAGGTAGTCCATCCGCGTCACCAGCGTGGTGCCCTGCGTCCACGTCCGGAACTCGGTGCTCTTCTCGATCCCGGTGTGGAGGTAGCCGATGCCGCAGCGGGCCTCGGTGACGGTCTCGCCGTCGATCTCCAGGATCAGCCGGAGCACTCCGTGGGTGGAGGGGTGCTGCGGGCCCATGTTGACGACGATGCGCTCGTCGTCGGCGCGCGCGGCGGACTGGACGACCTCGTCCCAGTCCCCGCCGGAGACCGTGTAGACGGTGCCCTCCGTCGTCTCGCGGGGGCCCGACGGGGGCGTGGCGTGCACGTGAGGGGCAGTCATGAGCTGTACGACCTCCGCTGGTACGAAGCCGGAATCCGGGCGAATGTGCAGGTGCCGGCGTGCGGCCGGAAACCGGCCGTCTCCCGCGCGGCGGACGGTGTGCCGCGGCCGCTCATCGCAGCAGTCCCTTCAGCTCGATGGTCGGGAGCGCCTTGAGCGCCGCTTCCTCGGCCTCCCGGGCCGCCTCCTCGGCGTTGACCCCGAGCTTCGACGTCCGGATCTTCTCGTGCAGCTTGAGGATCGCGTCCATCAGCATCTCGGGACGCGGCGGGCAGCCGGGCAGGTAGATGTCGACGGGCACGACGTGGTCGACGCCCTGGACGATCGCGTAGTTGTTGAACATGCCGCCCGAGGAGGCGCAGACCCCCATGGAGATCACCCACTTGGGGTTCGGCATCTGGTCGTAGACCTGCCGCAGCACCGGCGCCATCTTCTGGCTCACCCGGCCCGCGACGATCATCAGGTCCGCCTGGCGCGGTGAGCCGCGGAAGACCTCCATGCCGAACCGTGCGAGGTCGTACCTGCCGGCCCCCGCCGCCATCAGCTCGAAGGCGCAGCAGGCCAGACCGAAGGTCGCGGGGAAGACCGACGACTTGCGTGCCAGTCCCGCGGCATGCTCGACCGTGCTCAGCAGGAAGCCGCTCGGCAGCTTTTCTTCGAGTCCCAATGAGGTGCCCTTCAGCCCTTGTAGTCCTCTGGTCCCGTTCCAGCATGTCGACGAGCCCGAAAGCACCGGCGAGCCGTCGGACGGCGGCCCGGGGATGCGGGGTCGACGCCGAGGACGGCGAGTGCGTCGCCGGATGGTGCCCGGCCGGGAAGCGCCGCCGCCCGCAGCCTGGAAGGAAGCTCGGTGCCGTGCTCGTACGCTTTACGTTCTGCCTGGTCGGGTCGTGCGGCGCGGCGCGCACGCAGAAGACGGCGAACGCCGCCCGGGGGCGCCGAGCACGAGCGTGGGTACGGAGATGTTCACGCCCCTCAGCTCCTTCCAGTCGTCCTTGACCGATGGACCGCGCGCATCGGCGTCACTCGCCACCCCGGGCCCGTCACCGGCCGCGCGCGTCCGCCGCCGAACCGGCCCGTGACCGGTTGCGAGACCCGCCGCCGACGTGCCCTCGGAGATCGCGAGTATGTGAAACGGCTCACATGCGCGATGCGTGCAGTCTATGCCCGGGCTTCTGTGATCTGCGACATACGCAGCAGCACGCACTTTGTGACCTTCGCCACCTGGGGGCGGAGCGCCGGTGGTGATCATTCCGTGCGCTCCCGGGGTGGCGTCATGGCCCAGCGGATGGTCTTGGTCAGTACGTGGCCCGCGGGGCGTACGGCGATGTCCTCGACGACCGGGACGCGGGGCAGCCACAGCATGCCGCGGGCCCAGGGCGGGAGCAGCGCGACGGCGTTCGCGGCCAGCCCGCCGTAGAACGGCCGCACCGCGAGCGGCAGCGGGGGCTGGAACAGGATGAAGCGTGCGGCGGCGCGGGCCTCGGGGGTGGCCCGCAGCTCGGTCCGGTACGCGGCGAGGCACTCGGACAGCTGGCGGCGGTCGCGGGGCGGGTCGGCCACCCCGAGGGCCTCGGCGACCCGGGCGGCGTCGGCGACATAGCCGTCGTAGCCCGCGGCGTCGAGCGGGTGGGCCCCGTAGCGCTGGTGGGCGCGCAGGAAACTGTCCGTCTCTGCCGCGTGCACCCAGCCGAGCAGGTGCGGGTCGGCCGCGTGGTACGCCAGGCCGTCGGCCGTCCTCCCCCGGACCTGCTCATGGATGCCGCGGACGTGATCGACGGCCAGTCGGGCGTCCTCGGCGGTGCCGTAGGTCGTCACGGCCAGGAAGGTACTGGTGCGTTGCAGCCGGCCCCACGGGTCCCCGCGATAGCCGGAGTGGGCGGCGACGGCCGCCATGGCGAGCGGGTGCAGGGACTGCAACAGCAGCGCGCTGATCCCTCCGATGAACATCGACGCGTCCCCATGCACCGTCCGGATCGGCCGGTCGGGGCCGAACCAGCGCGGGCCCGGTGCCAGGTGGATGCGGGCGCGGGTGGCCGGCCCTTCGGGGCCCGCCACCCGGTGGAACAGGGCCATGCCCAGGCGTTCACGCAGTTCCGTCAGCATCGTTGCCTCCCCTTCCCTTCAAGTGTCCGGCATGCCCCGGGAAACTCCGCGGAACCTTCGCCGTGGCGACGAGGACGTGAGGAACAGGAGTGGTCGGCTCATGATCTCCCCCTGGCATGATCGTCCCCGCCGCGCCGGGGGAAACGCAGCCGCACAGTTCTTCTCGGCGTCGGCACCGGCCTCGCCCCCGGCCCGTCCGTCCTCAGCCCCTTAATCTGCTGGACAGCACACCGCCCAGCGAAGGATCCACGTGGCAGCGAAGGAACTCCGGCCCCATCAGCGGGAGGCCGTGGACGCGGTGCTCCGTGCTCTGGAGGTCCCCGCCGACGGGACCGTGCCCGAGCACGGGCTCCGTACCCAGGTGATCATGGCGACCGGGACCGGGAAGACCCTGGTCGCCACCCGCGGTGCGGAGGAACTCCGCGCCGGCCGGGTGCTGGTCCTCGTGCCCTCGCTGGACCTGCTCGCCCAGACCGAGGCCGCCTGGCGCGACGGTGGCCGCACCGGGCCGGTGATCGGCGTGTCCTCCCTGCGCGGGGCCGAGGCGTCCTTCCCCAACACCACCGACGTGGACGAACTCGTCGCCTGGGTACGGCCCTTCGACAAGGTCACCGTCTTCGCCACCTACGCTTCCCTCGGACTGGGCACCCTGGAACGCGCGCACCGGGCGGGCCTTCCCGGCTGGGACCTGATCGTCGTGGACGAGGCGCACCGGACGTCCGGCCGGATCGGCAAACCCTGGGCGGTCGTGCATGACAACGCACGCATCCCGTCCCTGCGCCGCCTGTACATGACGGCGACACCGCGGCTGTGGCAGCTGGACGAGGACGCCGGGCAGCAGGGCGCGCCGGGTGAGCTGGTGGCGTCGATGGAGGACGACCCGGACGGGCCGTTCGGGTCCCGCTGCCACACCCTGACGCTGTCGGAGGCGATCGACCGGGGCATCTGCGCGCCGTACCGGGTGGTGTGCGTGGATGTCACGGACGCTGAGTTCCAGGCCGCTGTGCTGCTCGGCGCGCAGGGCCGGTCGGACGAGGTGCGCGGGGCGCGGCTGGCGGCGTTGCAGACGGCGCTCGTGAAGGCAGCGGCCGAGGAAGGGCTGCGGCGCACGCTGGTCTTTCATCACGCGGTGAAGGAGGCGGAGGCGTTCGCGGCCGGGCTTCCGGGTGTCGCGGCGCGGCTGCACGCGGCGCATCCGGGGGCGTATCCGCGGCTGGTCCGGGCGGACTGGCTGTGCGGCGCGCACAAACCGCTGCACCGGCGGCGCGTGCTCTCCCAGTTCGCCGACGGGGTCTCGGCGGACGGCACCGTCGTGGACAAGAGCTTCCTGGGGTCGGTGAGGGTCCTGGGCGAGGGCGTCGACACGAGGAACTGCGACTCCGTGTACTGGGCGGACGTGCGCGGCTCCATGCCCGATCTCGTCCAGGCCGTCGGCCGCGCGCTGCGGATGCAGCCAGGGGAGGGCAAGGTCGCCTCGCTCGTGGTGCCGGTCCTGCTCGGGCCCGGCGAGACGGCCGACAGCATGCTGACCTCCCGCGCCTACGCGGGGCTCGCCAAGCTCCTGGAAGCGCTCAGGGCGCACGACACCCGCATCGTGGAACAGCTCGCCGAGCCGCAGGCCCCCAGCCACTCGCCCAAGGGCCACGAAGCAGCCGGCGCCGGAGGCGTGAGCGGGCCCGCCCGCGCCCTGCTGGAGTTCTCGACCCCCCGCGACCCCGCCCAGCTGGCCGCGTTCATCAGGTTGCGCGTCCTCGATCCCGAGCGCGAGCACTGGCGGCGCGGCATCGAAGCGGCCGTCGTCTACCACCGTACGTACGGCGATCTGCGCGTGCCCTTCACCTACCGCGTGCCGAAGGGCCGGGCGGCCGAAGCCGAGGGGTGGCCGCCCTCGCTCGCCGGCTTCCCCCTGGGGCAGTGGATCGCCGACGCCCGCCGCTTCCACGCCCGCGGGGCCATGACCGAGGACCGTGCCGAGCAGTTGGAGAAGCTGGGCATGGTCTGGTCGCACTACGACGTCGCCTGGGAGGAGGGCCTGGCCGCCGCGCGGGGGTGGGCAGCCGAGCACGGGCATCTGCTGGCCCCGCTGGACGCCACCCACCAGGGCTACAAGGTGGGGATCTGGCTGAAGAACCAGCGTGCCGCCGCCCGGCGGGCCCAGCAGTACGAGCAGCGGCGCGCCGAGGGGGTGCCGGTCGGGTCGGCGGCGGGCGTCCTGTCGGAGGAGCGGCGCGAGCAGCTGGAGGACATCGACCCCTCTTGGTGCCCCGCCTGGCCGGTGGAATGGCAGCGCGTCTTCCACCTCACCCGGCAGCACCTGGAACACGGCGGAACGCTGCCCACGGCCCCGGGCGAGACCGTCCGCCAGGGCGAGGACCTCGGACGATGGGTCCGCGCCCAGCGGCTCGGCTACGACAGGCTCACCGCCGTTCAGCAGTGGATGCTCGAACACATCCTCGGCGTCCGTCCCGCGCAGGAGAGCGAAAGGCCACGCCCACGCCGTACGCACGCCGACCGCTGGACCCTCCACCTGACCGCCGCCCGCCAGTTCTACGAGCGTGAGGGGCATCTCCGCGTACCGCGCAAGCACGTCGAACGGCTCGTCGGCGAGGACCGGGAGCAGCGGGAGATCAAACTCGGCGCCTGGATCAGCAACCAGCGCACCAGGGCCGCGACCATGTCGCCGGAGCGGATCGAGCAACTGTCACGGATCGGGATGCGCTGGACCTCGCACGAGCCGGCATCCGACGCCGCGCAGGGCTAACGCGTTACGCGGTGGCGGAGGTAGACGACTCTCGAGTTGAAGGTGCGGGTCTCGACAAGTTCGAGATCCACCCGGCGCTCGGCCCGGGGGAAGAACGGGATGCCGCCCCCGACCAGCACCGGGTAGACCATGGTCCGGTACTCGTCGATCAGTCCCAGTGAGGCCGCCTCGGCGGCGAGCGTCGCGCCGCCGATCGCGATGTCGCCCTCCCCCGGCTCGGCCCGCAGCCGCTCGATCTCCTCCACCAGGCCGCCGGAGGCCAGGCGGGCATGGCCCTGCACCTCCGACAGCGTGGTGGAGAACACCACCTTGGGGAGCGGCTTCCAGAGCGCGGTCCACTCGAGTTCGGCGTCGTCGAGCGAGGGATCCTGGTCGGCGGTCTCCCAGTACAGCATCGTCTCGTACAGCCGTCGTCCCAGCAGGTGGACGCCGACCTGGCGAATCTCGTCGATCCAGAAGGGGAAGACCTCCTCGTCGGGCACCGTCCAGTCGAAACCGCCGTCCGGCCCGACGATGTAGCCGTCGAGCGAAACGCTCATCGAATAGGTCACGCTGCGCATCAGGAGTCCTCCTCCGTAACGGGTTCGACAGTACGACCGCCGAACGCCTCAGGACTCATCGCGACGCGCGGGACCGAGGGGAAGTGCTCGGCGCCGCTGTCCGGCTTCCCGCGCGCGCCTGCCGTCGCGTCCGGTGCGTCGTGGTGCGCCGGCAGGACGGCCTGGTGGTCACTTCGGCTGGAGCCTCGACGCCCTGGACGACTGCCTGCGCGGCGGCTGGGGCGCTGCCGCCCGTTCACCGGCCGGTGGGCATCATCCTCCGGTGACAGGACGCGCCTGCGCGGCCGGCGCGACGGTGTCCCAGTGGGCCGTTCGGTCACACCAGCGCTGCAGGAGCGTGCTGTCGTGGCCGACGGCGAGCAGGCCGGCCCCGGTGGTGGCCCGGTAGTGCTCCACCACGGCCACCAGGGCCGCGGTGGTGGACGCGTCGAGCATCGCTGTCATCTCGTCGCAGATCAGCCAGCGGGGGCGCAGTGCGAGGGCGCGGGCGAGGCAGGCGCGCTGGAGCTGGCCGTCGCTGACTTCGTGGGGGCGCCTGCTCAGCAGTTCGGGGGTGAGTCCCACCGTCTCGGCGAGTTCGGCGACCCGTTCCGCCGCCTGTCCGCGGCGGCCGGTGGCGCGCAGCGGTTCGGCGATCAAGTCCGTGAGCCGCAGCCGGGGGTCCGCGGAGAGCCTCGGCTGCTGGAACACCACTCCGAAGGCGGTGCGCAGCTCGCGCGGGGCGCGGTGGCGCCAGTGCCGCACCGGGGTGCCGTCGAGGAGCAGGGTGCCGGAGTCCGGTCGGTGCAGCAGGGCGGCGACGCGGGCCAGGGTGGACTTTCCGCAGCCGCTGGGGCCGAGCAGGCCGACGGCTTCGCCGGGCGCGACCGTCAGGGAGGCGTTCCGCACCACGGGGGCGCGCCGGTCGTAGCCCGCTGTGATGGCGCGCAGTTCAAGCACGGACGTCCTCCTCGGCCGGCGCAGCGCCAGGGGCTTCCCGTGGTGCGTGCGGGTGGTGGCAGGCGGCTCCCCCGGTCATCCGCGGCAATGTGGCGCAGGTGCCGGTGGCCCGGTCGCAGCGTGCGGCGAAGGCGCAGCCGTCGGGCAGGTCGCCGAGTTCCGGCGGCATGCCGGGGATGGGGCGGAAATCCCGCTCGGGAAGGGCTCGCAGGAGGCCGCGGCTATACGGGTGGCGGGGGCCGGGCGCGCCGAAGAAGCCGGCGGCGTCGGCCACTTCGACGATGCGGCCCGCGTACATGACGGCGATCCGGTCGGCGATGCGTTCGGCGGCCGTCAGGTCGTGGGTGATCATGAGCAGGGCCCGTCCGGTGCCGCGCGCACGGCCACCGGTTCCCTTCGCTGCGCCGCTCGCGCCGTCTCCCTCGCCCTCCCTGAGACCCCCCGCCTCGACATGGCGCCGCAATTCGTCGACCGTCCGCTCCACCAGTTCCCTGTCGAGCCCCGTCGTGGGTTCGTCCGCCAGCAGCAGTGGGGCGTCGCCGACCAGGGCGAGGGCGGTCGCGGCGCGCTGGGCGAGGCCGCCCGACAGCTCGTGGGGATGCCGGTCGAGGTGGTCCGTGGGAAAGGCGGCCCGTGCCGCCGCGGCCTCGGCGGCCGCGCGCAGGGCCGTGCGGCCCCGGACGCCGGTCAACTGGGCGACGGTCTCCTCCAGCTGGGAACGGATGGTCCGCACGGGCGTGAGGTGCGCGGCCGGGCTCTGCGGGATGAGGCCGATGCGGCGCCCGCGTACCGTGCGGGCGAGGGTCCGCTCGTCGGCCGCGAGGAGGTCGAGGTCGCCGAGGCGGGCCTCGCCCGCGGTCTGCGCGTTGGCGGGGAGGAGGCCCAGCAGGGCGGAGGCGAGGACGGACTTGCCGCAGCCGCTCTCGCCGATCAGGGCGAGGCACTCGCCGGCCGCCACGTCGAAGTGCGCGTCGGTGACGGCGGCGATGCGGCGCGCGCCCGGCATGAGGAAGCGCACCGACAGGCCGCGCACCGACAGGACGGGGTGTGGCTCGGTCACAGCATCAGCTCCGATCGCCGGCGCGGGTTGATCCGTTCCCGCCAGGCACCGGCGAGACCGGCGACGGCGAGGGTCGGGACGATGAGGAACAGGCCGGGGAAGAGGGTCGGCCACCACTGTCCGGCGAGCAGCGAACCGCGCGCGGTCTGGATGAGGGTGCCGAGGCTCGCCGTGTGCGTGGGCAGGCCGAGCCCGAGGAAGGACAGGGCCGATTCGTGCCACATGGCGTGCGGCACCATCAGTACGGCGGCGAGCGCGGCCTGGGGCAGCACGCCGGGGAGCAGGTGCCGTACGAGCACCCGCCATCGGGACGCGCCTGCGGAGACGGCCGCGTCGATGTAGGGGCGCGAGCGCAGGGACAGGACCTCGGCGCGGACGATGCGCGCGGTCGACAGCCAGTGGGTGAGGGCGACCGAGACGACCACCGGCCACACGCCGGGCCGGAACATGGCGACGATGAAGATGCCGAGCAGCAGGTGCGGCACGGACGAGAACACGTCGACCAGCCGCATGACACCACGGTCCATCCAGCCGCCCAGCGCCCCGGCGGTGGCGCCGACGGCGGTGCCGATCACGGTCGCCGTGAGGGCCGCCGCGACGCCGACGAGCAGGGAGACCCGCAGCCCGTAGACGCAGCGCAGCAGCAGGTCGCGGCCGACGTCGTCGGTGCCGAAGGGGTGCGCCGGGGAAGGGGGTTGCAGCTTGGCGGCCAGGTCCACGGCCTGCTGGTCGAGCTGGACGAGCGGCGGGACGAGCAGCACGGCGAGGACGGTCGCGGCCAGCAGCGCGGTGCAGACGCGCACCCGGACGCCGCGGGCCGTGCGCCGGCCGCCGGAGCCGTACGACCGCCAGTGGGGCGCGGCTTCGGCCTCAGCCATCGGAGTCACATTTCACTGAGCTTCACTCTCGGGTCGATCAGGCCGTACAGGAGGTCGGCGAGCAGGTTTCCGACGAGGACGGCGACGGTGGCGAGGGCGGTGAGGGCGGCCAGCAGCGGGAAGTCGACGGCGGTGGCCGCCTCCACCGTGGCCGCCGCGATGCCCGGCCAGCTGAAGACGCTCTCCACCAGCAGGGCGCCGGTGATGAGTTCGGGGACGCGCGAGCCGATCAGGGTGAGGACCGGCAGCAGTCCGGAGCGCAGCGCGTGGCCGAGCAGCACGGTGCGTTCGCTCAGCCCTCGGGCGCGTGCTCCGCGCACCGGGTCCTCCGCCAGCGCGTCGCCGACGCCCTGGCGGACGTAGAGCGCGAACCAGGGGAGCTGGGAGAGCGCGAGCACGCCCGCGGGCAGCACGAGGTGGCCGGCGACCTGACCCGCGGTGACCTGTTCGGTGCCGGTGTCGGTGAGGCCGCCGGCCGGGAGGACGCCCCACTGGAGGGCGAACAGCCAGACGGCGAGCAGCGCGATCCAGAAGACCGGCGCGGCCTCCAGCACGTACGCGAGCGAGGTGACGGCCCGGTCGAACCAGGAGCCCGGGCGGCGGGCCGCGAGCACTCCGAGCAGCGTGCCGGCGAGTACGGCGGTGCCGAACGCGACCGCGCACAGCAGCGTCGACCACACCAGCCGCTCGCCGATCACCTGGGCGACCGGCTGCCGCATCACGCTGGACTGGCCCAGGTCGCCGCCGAGCGCGGAGGTCAGCCAGTGCCACCAGCGCACGGCGAACGGCTCCCCCGCGCCGAGGTTGGCCCGCAGCCGGTCGAGGGTCTCCTGGTCGGCGCCGAGCGCGGCGGTGCCGGCGTACGCCTTGACGGGGTCGAAGGGGGAGGCGGCGGCGATGGCGAACACGCCGAAGGTGACGGCGAGGAGCACCGGGACGGCGACCAGGGCCCGCCGTCCCACCAGGCGCGCCATCGCTCCCCAGGGCAGGGGTGTCATGTCTTCGGCTGCCAGTCCTCGACGTTCCACCACGGCCCGCTGGCGAAGCCGTGCTCGTGCGGCTCGACCTGCGTGGTCGGTCCGTCCCAGCGGTCGGCGAGCACGTACAGGTGGTCGATGTGCGTGAGGAAGGTGTAGCCGGGGTCCTTCACCAGCTCACGCTGAAGCGTGTCGTACGCGGCCCTGCGCGCGGCCGGGTCCTGGCTGCGGCGGCCGGTGTCGAGTGCGCGGTCCACCGCCGGGTTGTCGTAGTGGCTCATGTTGTTGAAGCCGTCGCCGGCGAGCGAGGAGTGCAGCAGGGTGTAGAGGCCGAAGTCGGGGTCGCCGGTGCTGCCGAAGCCCGCGAGGACGGCGTCGTTCCCCATCCGCGGCTCGATGACCTCCCACGTGGCGCTCTCCGCCCTCACGTCGATGCCGGCCTTCCTGGCGTCGGAGGCGTAGGCGAGGGCGTGGTCCTGGCGGACTTTGTCGCCCGTGGGGTAGAGCAGGGTGAAGGCGGCGCGGCGGCCGTCCTTGACCCGGACGCCGTCCTTGCCGGGCTTCCAGCCCGCCGTGTCCAGGATGCGCCGCGCCTTGCCGGGGTCGTGGGCGCGTTCGACGTCCTGGGCGAACCACGGGTCGTCGACGGGCAGCGGCCCGTACGCCGGGCGGCCCGCGCCGTCGAGGATCTTGTCGACCATGGCCCGGCGGTCCACGGCCGCGTCGAGGGCGCGGCGGATCGCGCGGTCGCCGGTCACCTCGTCCCCGGTGGGGAGGGTGACGGCGCGGTAGTCGTAGGACGTGGCCCGGTAGGTCCGCCTGCCGCTGTCGCTCTTGAACGTGGCGGCGAGGTTGGGCGGGAGGACGGCCCCGTCGAGGTCGCCGGAGCGCAGCCGGGTGGCGCGTACGTCGTCGTCCTCGACGATCGCCATGGTGACCTTCTTGACCTTCGGCGCGCCGCCCCAGTAGTGCGGGTTCGCCTTGAAGGTGAGCTTCTCGCCCTTGCGCCAGCCGGCCAGGACGTACGGGCCGGTGCCCACCGGCTCGGTGTTGAAGGAACCGGTGTTGGGGTCCTGCTTTCCGGCGATGTGTTCCGGGACGATCGGCAGCACCGTGCGCCCGGCGAAGGGCGCGTAAGGGTACTTGAGCGTGAAGACGACCTTGTCGTCGCCTGCGGCCCGCACGTCCTTGACGGCGGCCAGCTCGCTGCGGGCCGTGTTGTTGGTGTCGGGGTCGAGGACGGTCTTGTAGGTGAACACCACGTCGGCGGCCGTCAGCGGTTCGCCGTCGCTGAACTTCACGCCGTCGCGCAGGGTGAAGGTGTACGTGCGTCCGCCGTCGCCGATCTCGGGAAGCGCCTCGGCGAGGGCGGGCCTGAGCCGCAGATCGGCGTCGCGGGCGAGCAGGCCGTCGAAGATCTTGGAGTTGCCGTCCTTGCCGTAGCCGAGCAGCGGACTGAGGGTGTCCGGTTCGGACGCCACCCCGATCACGACGGAGTCGGCGGCCTGCCCGCCGGTACCGCCGCCGGGTGCCGAACAGGCGGCGGCCGCGACGCCCGTCGCCACCACGACGGCGGCACCTCGTATCCCTCTGGTCTTCCTGCTCGTCCTGCTTTTCCTGGTCGCCATGAGCCCCTCGCGCCCTATTGAAGATCAAATGCTGTTGCATGATAGTCGCAATAAGCGGGCACTGTGAGCGTAATGCGGGATGTCTCGCTTGCCCGTGCCTGGGTACGCGGGTCGTGCCCGTGCCAACGAACCCGCGCAGGAGGACGAGTGGTTCACCCGCTCGATACACGTGCCGTGTGCAGACCCCTGCCCTGTGCGAGGTTGACAGGGCAGCCGGCCCACTGACGGCACCGGCGTGCCACTCGCGCCCCGGCTGCGAGGCGTCCCCCCGCGTCGCGCGCTCCGGCCTGCCGCGCAACGGCGCGGGCCCGGGGCGGGTCCCGGCGCGCGGGACGGCAGCCGGCCGGAGGCGAGCGCGGCAGCGGCAATCCGACCCCCCACCAGAGGAACGCATCCATGGACTCCAAGCCCCTGAAGCAGGCAGCGCAGAAGGTCGCCGAGACGATCCAGGGCGACGGCCCCGGACCGGAGGAGGGCATTCCCGGGAAACCGGGGGCCGAGACTCCGCCTCTGGCGGAACCCACCGAGCCGCGCGAGCCGCTGCCGCCGAAGCCCGACCAGAGCGGCCCGGCCACCATGTCCCCCACCGGTCAGGAGACCGGCGCCGACCAGGCCCGGATGGCCCAGGGGGGCAGCTACCTCACCACGGCGCAGGGCACCCGCCTGTACGACACGGACCACTCGCTGAAGGCCGGGCCGCGCGGCCCGGTGCTGCTGCAGGACCATCACCTGCGCGAGAAGGTCATGCACTTCGACCACGAGCGCATCCCGGAGCGCGTGGTCCACGCCCGCGGCGCGGCGGCCCACGGCGTCTTCAAGAGCTACGGCACGGCGGAGACCGTCACGAAGGCGGCGTTCCTCGCCAAGGACGCCGAGACGCCGGTGTTCGTCCGCTTCTCCACGGTGCTGGGCTCGCGCGGCTCGTCCGACACCGTGCGCGACACCCGCGGATTCGCCACCAAGTTCTACACCACTGAGGGCGTCTTCGACCTGGTCGGGAACAACATCCCGGTCTTCTTCATCCAGGACGCCGTCAAGTTCCCCGACATCATCCACGCCGGCAAGCCGCACCCCGACCGGGAGATCCCGCAGGCGCAGAGCGCCCACGACACCTTCTGGGACTTCGTCACCCTGCACACCGAGGCCACCCACCACACGCTGTGGAACATGTCCGACCGGGGGATCCCGCGCTCCTACCGGATGATGGAGGGCTTCGGCGTGCACACCTTCCGCCTGGTCGACGCGGCGGGCGGCACGACCCTGGTGAAGTTCCACTGGAAGCCGAAGCTGGGCGTGCACTCCCTGGTGTGGGAGGAGGCGCAGCTCATCAACGGCGTCGACCCCGACTTCCACCGCCGGGACCTCGCCGACGCCATCGAGGCCGGCGCCCACCCGCAGTGGGAGCTGGGCATCCAGACCTTCCCCGACACCCCGGACCAGACCTTCGAGGGCATCGACCTGCTGGACCCGACGAACATCGTGCCCGAGGAACTGGCACCGGTGCAGCCGGTCGGGCTGCTCACCCTCAACCGCAACCCGTCGAACTTCTTCGCCGAGACCGAGCAGGTCGCCTTCCACGTCGGCCATCTCGTGCCCGGCATCGACATCACCGACGACCCGCTGCTCGCCGGGCGGCTGTTCTCGTACCTGGACACCCAGATCACGCGTCTGGGCGGCCCGAACTTCCCCCAACTGCCCATCAACCGCCCGCACGCGCCGGTCAACGACATGCAGCGCGACGGCATGCACCAGACCGCCGTGCACCGCGGTACGGCGCCCTACCGGCCCAACTCCCTCGACGGCGGCTGCCCGTTCACCGCGGGCGCGGACACCGCGGCGTACGTCGAGACGCCGGTACGGATTCCGGAGGCCACGAAGGTCCGCGAGGCGCCCGAGTCCTTCGCGGACCACTTCAGCCAGGCCCGCCGGTTCTGGCTCAGCATGAGCCCCGTGGAGCGCGAGCACATCATCGGCGCGTACACCTTCGAGCTCGGCAAGTGCTACGAGCAGTCGATCAAGGAACGCGCGCTGCAGGTGCTGGCGAACATCGACACCGAGCTGTGTGCGCAGGTCGCCGCCGGTCTCGGCCTGCCGGCCCCCGCGCCGACGGTGGCACCGGCGGACGTCGAGCCGAGCCCCGCGCTGTCCCAGGTCGGGCAGACCTGGCCCACGGACGGCCGCATCATCGGCATCGTCACCGACGCGGACGGCGACCTGGACGGCGTACGCACGGTGCGGGAAGCCGTCCTGCGCGGCGGCATGGTTCCGCTCGTCGTCGCTCCGACGGGCGGCACCCTCGGCGCGGGCGACGCCGCGCTGACCGTGCAGCGCACCTATGTCACCGCGCGGAGCGTGGAGTTCGACGCCGTGCTGGTCGCCGGGTCGCCCGGCGTGAGCAGCGACGCGCTGGGCGCCCGGGACGCCAAGGTGCCGCCGGGCGCGTCGGGGCTGACGACGTGCGACCCGCGCGTGACCCTGCTGCTGGCCGAGGCGTACCGGCACGGCAAGGCCATCGGCGCCTGGGCGGGCGGCGACGCCGCGCTCCAGACGGCGGGGGTGCCCGCCGAGGCGCCGGGTGTGGTCGTCGCTGACAGCGCCACGGCCGCTCTGGAGGAAGTCACCGGCCTGCTGAGCGCCCACCGGGTGTGGGAACGCTTCACGGCAGCGATCTGACCGGCCGCACTGGGCAGCCCGGCTCCAGGGCCGGTGCTCAGTGGTGTCTCCCGCGCGTCACCGCGGGTCGGCCTGTCCGGCCTTTCCCGGCCGGACAGGCCGACCCGCGCCGTGCGCCAGACCTCCTTCGCGGCACGGGCGCGCCCCCGGGCTCAGGGGCCCACGCGGTGCGACACCCCGAGCTCGATGAGGTGACGCTTCGTCACCCGGCCGCCGTACCGCCCGTCGATCAGGCCCGCGATGCACGCCAGCAGTCCGTTCCTGGCGGCTTCCGGCAGGGCTCTGTGGCCGGAATAGGTGCGCAGCAGGTCCAGATACTCCGGCGTGGTGTACGTGAGGTCCTGTTCGTAGCGGCGGAAGACCGTGGCGCCGAACCGGTCGCTGCGCGCCACCTCCTCGGCATGGTCCGAGCCGTCGACGGCCGTGGCCGCGGGAGGCCGCAGCCCCGGTGGCGTGTCCGGGTCGAAGCGCTCGTAGCAGCGCTGGACCTCGACGAAGAACTCCTCGGTGCCGCCCCGCACATGCTGGCTGCGCACCACGGCGAGCGCCCCGCCCGGGCGCAGCGCGTCGGCGGCCTTGGTCATCCGCACCGCCGGGTCGATCCAGTGGAAGGCCGTCGCCGCGAGGACCACGTCGAACGGCTCCTGCGGCAGCGGCCAGGTCTCGAAGTCGGCCGTCACCACCTCCACTTCGGCGGCCCCGGCCAGATGGCGCCGGGCGACCTCGGCCATGCGGGGTCCCGCCTCGACGGCCGTGATCCGGCAGCCCCGCTCGGCGAGGGGCACCGTCGCCTGGCCGGTTCCGCAGCCCACCTCCAGGACGCGGCTGCCGGGGCGGGCGCCCGCGAGGTCCGCGAGGTCGTCGTACAGCTCGGGCGGATAGCCGGGCCTGGCCCGGTCGTACAGGTCCGCGTCCTCGTCGAAGGTCCGGCTCAGGCGCGCCCGCCGGGACTCCTCGGGCCGGTCGTCGCGTCGGGCGTGCGCGTTGATGTCAGGGCGCGTCACACGTTGACGCCGAAGTCGGTGGCGATGCCGGCCAGGCCGGAGGCGTAGCCCTGTCCGACCGCGCGGAACTTCCATTCGGCACCGTGCCGGTAGAGCTCGCCGAAGACCATGGCGGTCTCCGTCGAGGCGTCCTCCGACAGGTCGTAGCGGGCGATCTCCTGACCGCCCGCCTGGTTGACGATCCGGATGAACGCGTTGCGGACCTGGCCGAAGCTCTGGCCGCGGTTCTGGGCGTCGTGGATGGAGACCGGGAAGACGATCTTGTCGACCTCGGCGGGCACGGACGCGAGGTTCACCTTGATGCTCTCGTCGTCGCCCTCGCCCTCACCGGTGAGGTTGTCGCCGGTGTGCTCGACCGAGCCGTCCGGGCTGGTGAGGTTGTTGTAGAAGACGAAGTGCCGGTCGGACAGGACCTTGCCGGACGCGTCGAGCAGCAGCGCGGAGGCGTCGAGGTCGTAGTCGGTGCCCGTGGTGGTGCGGACGTCCCAGCCCAGGCCGACGAGGACCGCCGTCAGGCCGGGAGCCTCCTTGCTGAGCGAGACATTGCCGCCTTTGGACAGGGAAACTCCCACGCTGCTCTCCTCCTTGAGAACCGCTGCGGGCCCACCGCGCGCGAACCCGCGCGAAACTCTACGGGATTGTAGAAGCAACGGAGAGGGGTACGGCGGTCCTTACGATGGGCCGCCCGTGAGCTGCTGCGGGGCAGCGGAAGGGAGAGCGGGTGTGACGAGCCAGCGGCAGAGCCCCCGGCGCCGGAGGCAGGGCGAGCTGGAAGGGCTGGTGCTGTCCGCCCTGCGCGAGGCGGACGGTCCGGCGAGTGCGGGCTGGGTGCAGGAGCGGCTCGGCGGGGACCTGGCCTACACGACCGTGATCACCATCCTGACGCGGCTGCTGGCCAAGGGCGCGGTGACCCGCGAGCGCACAGGCCGGTCCTTCGCGTGGACTCCGGTGTCCGACCGGGCCGGGCTCGCCGCGTACAAGATGCGCAGGCTGCTGGACGGCGAGAGCGACCGGAAAGCGGTCCTGGCCGGCTTCGTCACGTCCCTGGAGCCGGACGACGCGCGTCTGCTGCGGGAACTGCTGGAGCGGGCGAAGGACGAGGAGGACGGGCCGGACCGGTGACCCGGAGGGCCGGTCCGACGCGCTCCCGTCCCTCGCTCACAGGTCGAACTCGTGCGGCGGCAGGTCCAGGGCGAAGCACGCCTCGCGCACCACGGCCTGCTCGGCCTTGTCGAAGTCGCCGTCCGCGCCGCCGATGACCACGCCGATCTGGATGACGGCCCGCGCCTCGGCGGGCTTCTTCTTCGCCTTGGCGATCTCCTGCATCACGCTCACCTTGCCGAAGGCGAAGTCGGCGGTCAGCTTGTCCAGGTTCTCGTCGAAGCGCCGTTGCAGGTCGGCGGCGTCGAAGTTCTGCAGCACCTCGTTGGTGGCGATGAGCTGGGCCACGCGCTGGCGTTCGGCGGGATCGACGGTGCCGTCTGCTGCGGCGACGAGCGCGCACATCGCCATGCCGGCGTCCCGGAAGGCCCCGCTCTTGAGGTCGTTCTTCTTCGCCATCAGCTGGGTCTGCATCGTTGACGCGGATTCCTTGAAGCGGTCCCACAGGGCCATGGAGAACTCCGTACGGTCGGTCGAAGGCCCGGCCTGCCTCGGAGGCGGCCCGACACATCGTCAATTTCTACAACGACGTAGAAACTCCCGGCGCGGCGGATAAGTTCCGCGGATTCGCGGATTGCGGATTTGTGGATTCGTGGAGATCACCGGTCGGTCGTCGTGTCGCCATGTCGCCGTGGCGGTCCTCAGCCGGCTTCGCCGTCGCCGTCGCCGCCCAGGATCCGGTCGTCCCGATGGGAGCTGTAGTAGGCGCTCTGCCGGGCCATGACGTCCCGCATCGGCGTGTCGCGGGAGACTCCGTACACCGTGCCCGGGAAGTCCAGCCCCCGCTGCACTTCCCACAGTTCGTCTTGCTGGTCCGGGGCGAACAGCCGCGCCGGGTCGCCCGCCGCGACCCAGCCGATGGGTACCGCCGTGCCCGGCGCGAGCTTCGAGTTGACGTGCAGCACGCTGTTGATCCGCAGTTCGGCCCCGCTGCCGGCCACCGAGCCCGGGAACAGCGAGGCTCCGGTGGCGACGAACACCTCGTCCTCGACCGTCGCGCCGTTGACGTGGGCGTGCGGGCCGATCAGCACGGCGTCGCCGATCACTGCCGGGTGCCGGGCGCGCCCGCGGACGAGCGCGTTCTCCATCACGACCGTGTCGGCGCCGATACGGACCTCCCCGTCCTCGGCGGTGAGCACGGCGCCGTGCAGCACGCGAGCCCCCTCGCCGAGGACGACCGCGCCGCAGAGGGTGGCGGAGGGCGCGACGTAGGCGGACTCCGGGACGACCGGTCGTTGCCCCCGGTGTTCGATCAGCATGTGCGACTCCAGACGTCATGTGCGGCGCGGACTGCCGCCAACGGCGTCACGGTAACCCTGACTTGCCCGCAGGCATGTGATCAGCGCCGTACGGCGCCCGCGTCAGGGTCACGGTGTTCCTGTCTGCGTGCGGTGGCCTGCGCGGTCAGGACGCGAGGCGGTGGAGGCGGGCGTCGGCCCGGGCCGCGGAGGAGAGGCACTCCACGACCATGCCGGCGGCCCCGGTGGACCGGCGTGGTCGCCGAGGCGTGCGGTGACGACCTGCAGGGTGACCGTGGCGCGGGGCATCGCACGCTGGTACAGCAGCTCGCGCGCCCCGGTCGTCGGCGCGGGTGTCGGTCCTGCCGCTGCGGATCAGCTGCGGCAGGTTGCCCGCGCCGGCCTGGTGGGGCGTCACCGGTGCTTCTCCCCTGGCGTCAGCTCTTGTCGGCGCCGCTGGTCAGGCCCTCGGTGAGGAGGCGTTCGGCGGCGAAGAACAGCAGTACCACGGGGATCGTCAGCACCACGGATCCGGCCATCAGGACGGTCTTGGGCACTTCGATGCCGTTGGACAGCTGGGCGAGGCCGAGGGACACGGTCCAGTTGTCCGGGTCTGCGGCCAGGAACAGCAGCGCGAACAGGAACTCGTTCCAGGCGATCATGAAGACGTACAGTCCGGTCGCCATGAGGGAGGGCATGGCGAGGGGGAGGATCACCCTGCGGACGGTCTGCAGCCGGGAGCATCCGTCGAGCGCCGCCGCCTCCTCGATGGAGTAGGGGATGGTGACGAGGTAGGTGCGCAGCATGTAGATCGACACCGGCACGGTCTGGGCGACGTAGACGACAGAGAGGCCGACCAGGCTGGAGGACAGTCCCATCCTGGCGAAGATGACGAACAGCGGGACGGCCAGCAGGGTCGCCGGGAACAGGTAGACGGCCAGGAACAGGGCGCTGACCTGGCGGTGGCCGAAGAACTTCAGCCGGCTGACGGCGTACGCGCCGGGCACCGCGGCCAGCAGGGTCAGCGCCACCGTGCCGAGGGAGACGAGCGCGGAGTTGAGCAGGAAGGTGACGAAGCCCTGGCCGCCGTCGTCGGTGGAGCGCAGCACGTCCCGGTAGGTGCTCAGGGTGAGGTCCTTGGCCGAGATCCACAGGGAGCCCGGTTCGAGCAGCAGCGCGTCGATGGGCTTCAGCGACAGCAGCAGCATGTAGGAGAAGGGCAGCAGGGTGATCACTGCGAGGAACGCGATGACGATCCAGCGCAGGACGCCGAAGAGCCTGTCCTCGACCTGGGCCCGGGTCGGGGCCGCCTTGCGGGTCGTCACGATTCCTCCTGGACCTTGTTGGCGAAGAACTTGAAGTAGATGCCCAGCAGGATCATGAGCGAGACGGCCAGGACGAGCGCCTGGGCGGCCGCGGCTCCCACGTCGTAGCGGGCGGTGAGGAAGTCGTAGACCCGGACCGCCGCGACGTCGGTGCCCGCGCCGCCGCCGGTGAGCAGGTAGACGTCGTCGAACTTGTTGAAGGTCATGATGAACCGCAGGACGCACAGCAGCGCCATGACCGGCATCAGCTGGGGCAGCAGGACGTGCCGGAACCGCTGCGAGAGGGTGGCTCCGTCGACCGTGGCGGCCTCCTCCAGGACGTCCGGGACCGCCTGGAGCCGGGCGAGGATGAACAGGAACGCGAAGGGGAAGTAGCGCCAGATCTCGAAGACGATCACCGTCAGCAGGGCCAGCGGGATGTCGAAGTGCAGGCCGAGAGGGCTCACTTCGTACGCGCGGGTGGAGAGGAAGGCGATGGGGTCGTCCCAGCCGAACAGGCGCCGGCCCCAGTCGTTGACGACACCGTACTGCGGGCTGAGCGCGACCTCCCAGACGAACGCCACGGCCACCACGGGGGCGACGTAGGGCAGCAGCATCGCGGCACGCAGCACTCCGCGGCCCCGGAAGGGCCTGCGCAGGGCGAGCGCGGCGACCAGGCCGAGGACGACCGAGCCGAGGGTGGAGCCGGCGGTGTAGATCAGGGTGGTGCTCAGGCTCGACCAGAAGCCGGCCGAGTCGAAGACGCGGGCGAAGTTGTCCAGGGACCAGTTGCCGAACAGGCCCATGCCCTGGATGTCGACGAGCTTGGCGTCCTGGAACGCCAGCAGCACGGTCCACAGGATGGGCAGGACGACCACCACGAGGACCACGAAGAAGGTGGGCGAGACGAACGCGAGGCCCGCGCGGTTGGCGCGCCGGCCGGCGGTCATCGGGCGGCTGCCGCGGGTGCCGGGCCGGTCGTCGGGCCGGGGGCTGGTGTCCCGGCGCTGTGGTGCGCCGGCTGGTGCTGTAGTCATGAGGGGACCTTTGTGACGGGCAGGCGGGCGGCTACTGCAGGGACTTCTTCAGGGCGGCGACTTCGTCACCGGCTTCGCGGGCCGCCTCCGAGGGCGAGAGCTGTCCGCTGGTCATGGCCCCGATGGCCTTCGGCACGGGCAGTTCGCCGTTGGTGGCGCCGACGAGGGCCCCTTCGCCCTGGGTGATGCCCCAGCGGCCCATGTTGCTGACGCCGTCGGCGAGCTGGTTGAGCAGGCTCGCGGGGAAGACCTGGTCGAAGGGCTTCTTGGTGTCGACGCCGATGTCGCTGTGGCGCCAGGCCTCGAGGTAGCGGTCGGGCTCGGCGGCGGTGCCCCTGCGGACGGGGATCTTTCCCTCCGGGGCCATGCCGAACCAGGACTCGTATCCGGCGCCCATCACGTACTCGATGAACGCGCGGGAGGCCGCCGTCTCCGCCGTCTTGGTGGTCACCCAGGAGGTGATCTCGCCGAACTGGGCCGCCTCGGTGGCGTCCGGGCCCTTCATGGCGGTGACGATGCCGCTGTTGCGCGACAGGTACCGCGGGTCGTCCTTGCACTGGGGGCAGCTGGGCAGGGCGTCCCCCCGCAGCCCGGCGAGTTCGTCCAGCAGGAACGAGGACCAGATGATCATGGAGGAGCGGCCGGCGAAGTAGGTCGCGCGGGTGGAGTCCACGGTCTGGGTGCCCGGGGCGCCGTGGACGCGGGCGAGCGTGTCGTACGTCTTGAACGCGGTCTGGCAGCGCGGGGATTCGAGGGCCACCTCGTGCTGTGCGTCGACGAGTTCGCAGCCGTTGGCGAGGGCGAGGCTCTCGAAGCTCTGCGAGGTGAACACGTCGCCCGGGTCGGTGGCGGCGGAGATGCCGTCGTTGCCCTCGGTGGTGAGCTCCTTGGCGGCGGCCAGGGCCCTGGCGTAGGTGTCGGGCGCCGGGAGGCGTTCCGCGTCGAACTGGTCCTTGCGGTACACCAGCAGCTGCAGCCAGGCGTCGGAGGGGACGCCGAGGCTGGTGTCCCCGTCGGAGGTCAGCTTCAGCGCGTTGGCGTTGAAGGTGTCACGCCCGAGCCCGGCGACGATCCGCTTCGGGATGTCGGTGTTGAGCAGCCCGTTGGTGTACATCTGCCAGACCTGCCCCAGGGGAGCCGCGCCGATGACGTCGGGCAGCGTGCCCGAGGCCGCCGCCGACATGATCAGCTGGGGCATCTGGCCCTCGTCGACGCCGACGAGCTCGACCTTGATCCCGGTCTCCTTCTCGAACCCGTCGATGATCTTCCGCGTCGCGGCGACGCGGTCGGGCAGGTTCTCCTGGGACCAGACCGTGATCTCGCGGTCCGGTGTGCCGGGCCCGGTGCTGCCGGCGCAGCCCGTGAGCAACCCGGTCACCAGGGCTGCTGCCGTGATGCCCACCGCGGTCGTCCTCGACCGCCGGCTCTTGGTGTGCATTGCGTGTCCTCGTTCCGGCTTACGTCTGCTGGGCACGCATCTCAGCACTAGTTTTGCGTATTGACAAGACATAAGTTGGGGTTATTGTCGACGCAACCGCACCCGCACACCTTTCCGGAGCCACCCGTGGAACGCGTCGTACAGTTCACCGGCCCACGCCGGGTGGAGGTCGCCCAGCAGCCCAGAGCCGAGCTGCCGCCCGGCCATCTGAGGGTGCGCACCCGCTACTCGGGCATCTCGGCGGGCACCGAACTGACCGCCTACCGCGGCACGAACCCGTACCTGACGCGGACCTGGGACCCCGGGGCCCGGCTGTTCCGCGAGGACGCGGCCGGCATCGAGTACCCGGTGGCCGGCTGGGGCTACTCGGAGGTCGGTGAGGTCCTCGAGGTCTCCCCCGAGCTGGCCGGCACCCCGGGGCTGCCGGTCCCCGGCGACCTGGTGTGGGGCGTCTGGGGCCACCGCAGCGAGGGCGTGGTCCCGGCCGAGCGCATGCTCGGCCACACCCTGCCCGCCGGTCTCGAGCCGCTGGCCGGCGCCTTCGCCCGGGTCGGCGCCATCGCCTACAACGCGGTCCTGGCAGGCGACATCCACCTCGGCGAGGACGTCGCCGTCTTCGGCCAGGGCGTCATCGGGCTGCTCACCACCCGCCTCGCCCGGCTGAACGGCGCCCGCGTCACGGCGGTCGACGCCCTCGACGGCCGCCTGGAGACCGCCAGGCGCCACGGCGCCCACCGCACCCTCAACGCCCGTACCGACGCCGTGGCCGAACGCATCCGCGAGGCGACCGCCGGGCTCGGCGCCGACCTCGCCATCGAGATCAGCGGCGCCCACCCCGCCCTGCACGAGGCCCTGCGCTCGGTCACGGTGGGCGGCCGGGTGGTGGCCTCCGGGTTCTACCAGGGCGACGGGGCGGGGCTGCGCCTGGGCGACGAGTTCCACCACAACCGCGTCCAGCTCGTCTGCTCCCAGATCGGCGGGGTGCCTCCGCGGCTGTCGAACCGCTGGACCGTCGAGCGCCTCCAGCAGACCTTCCTGCGTCTGGTCGCCGAGCAGCAGGTGGACGTCACCTCCCTGGTGAGCCACGTGATCCCGGCCGCCGACGCCGCGGACGCGTACGTACTGCTGGACGACCGCCCCTCCGAGGCGCTCCAGGTCGTCCTGGAATTCTGAGCGTTCCGAAAGGTCCCGTCATGCTCAAGACCGCGGTGCAGGAGCAACTCCTGCCCGGAGACACCCTGCAGGCCAAGTGGGACTTCGCCCAGCGGGCCGGCTACGACGCCGTCGAACTGCGCGGCAGGGGCGAGCGGCACTTCGCCTCCCGCCTCGACGAGCTGAAGCAGGCGCGCAAGGACGGCGTCGTCATGCCGACCGTGTGCGTCGACATGCCGCACTTCCTCGGCGCCTTCGACGCCGGCCTGCGCCGCGACGCCATCGAACAGATGAAGTCCCAGCTCACCGTCATCGCCGAGATCGGCGGCGTGGGCGCCCAGACCCCGGCCTCCTACGGCATGTTCTCCCGCCGCCTGCCGCCCTTCGAGCCCCCGCGCAGCGAGGCGGAGGACCGCGAGATCCTGCTCGCCGGACTCACCGAACTCGGCGAGCACGCCCGCCGGGAGGGCGTCACGCTGTTCCTGGAGCCGCTCAACCGGTACGAGGACCACATGGTGAACCGGCTCGACCAGGCGGCCGACCTGATCCGTGCCACCGGCCTCGACTCGGTGAGGATCGGCATCGACAGCTACCACATGAACATCGAGGAGAGCGACCCGGCCGCCGCGATCCTCGCCCACGCCGACCTCATCGGCCACGCCCAGGTCTCCGACTCCAACCGCTTCCAGCCCGGCGCCGGACACCTCGACTGGCCCGCGTGGCTCGGCGCCCTGCACACCATCGGCTACGACGGCCACCTGGCGCTGGAGTGCCGCCTGACCGGCGATCCCGTCGAAGCCGTCCGGTCCGTCCCCGGCTTCCTCAAGAGGTCCGGCGCGTGAGGTCACTCGCCGACCGTTCGGTCCGGCCCGCGCCCACCGCTGCCGCAGACCTGACACTGCGGCGCGGTGCGGCGCGGGTCCTCCTCGACAACTGGACCGGCGCCTCCACCGTCCCCTCCCGCACCCTCTACCCGCACCAGTGGAGCTGGGACTCCGCCTTCGTCGCCGTCGGGCTGCGCCACCTGTCGGTGCGCCGCGCGCAGCGCGAACTGGAGTCCCTGCTGGCCGGGCAGTGGGCGGACGGGCGCATCCCGCACATCGTGTTCAACCCGGGGGTGCCGCACGACGCGTACTTCCCGAGCCCGGACTTCTGGCAGTCGTCCCGGGTCGGCCGCCGGGCGGGCGCGCCCTCGGCTCCCGAGACGTCCGGCATCGTGCAGCCTCCGGTGCACGCCCTGGCGGCCTGGCTGGTGCACCGGGCCGACCCGGCGGAGTCGCGGCGCCGGGGCTTCCTCCCCCGCGTGCTGCCCCGGCTCACCGCCTGGCACGACTACCTCCTCACCCACCGCGACCTGGGCGGCGCGGGGCTGGCGGCCGTCGTCCACCCGTGGGAACCCGGCATGGACAACAGCCCCTGCTGGGACAAGGCCCTGAGCCGGGTGGAACCCGCCCCGCCCGGCACCTTCCGGCGCGCCGACCTCCACCACGGCCACCCCGCCGACCGGCCCACCGACCTGGACTACGGCCGCTACGTCCAGCTGGCCGTCGGCTACCGCGAAGCGGGTTACGACGACCGGGGCGCGCGGCACGGCTTCGCTGTGGAGGACCCCTGCTTCAACGCGCTGCTGATCGTCAGCGAGCTGGCCCTCGCCGCCATGGCCCGCGAACTGGGCGGCACCGGCGAACCGCACACCGCGCGCGCCGGCGCGCTCACCCGGCAGCTGGTGGCCCGGCTCTGGGACGACACCGCGGGCCTGTTCCGCGTACGCGACCTGCGCACCGGCGCCCTCGTCGCCGAGCGCGCCGTCACCGGCCTGGTCCCGCTCGTGGTGCCCCACCTGCCGCCGGACGTCGTGCGCCGCCTGCACGCCACCCTCGACGGCCCGCACTTCAGGGCGCCGGCCACCCGGCTGGTCCCCAGCTACGACCTGACCGGCCCGGCCTTCGACGCCCAGCGCTACTGGCGCGGCCCGGCCTGGTTCAACACGGCCTGGCTGATCCACCGCGGGCTGCGCACCCACGGTCTGACCGAGAGCGCCGGGCGCCTCCGGCGGGGCTTCCTCACACAGGCGGGACGGTCCGACTTCGCCGAGTACGTCGACCCCGTCGCGGGGGAGGGCCGCGGCACCCGCCACTTCTCGTGGACCGCTGCGCTGACGCTGGATCTGCTGTGTGCGGACGGGGAGGAGGCGGGCCCGTGACCGGCGTTCTCACCCTCGGCCTGCTCCCCCGAGGGGCACGCCCCATGACCGCCGTCCGCGCCCTCGACCTCACCCCCGATCCACCGCCCGCCAACGCCGAGGAGCCCGTCCCATGACCGCGGCCGACACCCGTGTCCAGCTGGTGCGCGACGCCACGTTCGCCCGTCTCGACCCCGACGGTGGTGTCACCGGCACCCGCGGCACCTCGCCGGACGGGCTGTTCCTGCGCGACGGACGCCACCTCAGCCTCTGGCAACTCACCGTCGGCGGCACGGCCCCCGTCCCGCTGACGCCCGCCACGGCGGAGCCGGACCACACCGCCACCAGCGTCCTGACCCCGCGCGGGACCCGGGACAATCCGCCCCCGTACACCGTCTTCCGCGAACAGACGGTCACCGCGGGGACGTTGACCGAGCACCTGCGCCTGGTCAGCAACCGCCCCGACCCGGTGACCGCGCGCATCGACCTCACCGTGGACGCCGACTTCGCCGACCTGTTCGAGCTGCGCTCCGACGGCCGCCACTACCCCAAGCCCGACGGCCGCCAGGAGGCACACCCCACCGACAGCGGCCTCGCCTTCGACTACCGGCGGGCCGACTGGCACGCGCGCACCACCCTCACCTGCCGCCCCGCCCCGGACGCCGTCACCGCCGCGCAGCCGGCGCCGCGGCCCACCGCACGCACCCTCAGCTGGCACCTCCGACTCGGCGCCCACGGGCACGCCGACCTCCACCTGACGGTCCGCGCCCACCCGCACGGCGTGCCGGCCCCCACCCGGTCCACACCTCACCCCGGCCGGCAACCCGCGCCTGCGGGGGACGACCTCGCGCGCAGCTGCGAACGGGGCCTGGCCGACGTGGACCTGCTGACGATCCCCGTCACGGGGGTCGACGGAGACGAGGGGTACGTGCCCGCCGCCGGCATTCCCTGGTTCCTCACCCTGTTCGGCCGGGACTCCCTGCTGACGTCGTACTTCCTGCTGCCGTACCGGCCGGAAACGGCAGCGGCCACGCTGAGCGCGCTCGCCGCGACGCAAGGACAGCGCCACGACACGTTCAGCGGCGAGCAGCCCGGACGCATCGTCCACGAGACCCGTCACGGCGAACTCGCCCACTTCCGACAAGTCCCCTACGGCCGCTACTACGGAGCCGTCGACGCCACGCCCCTCTTCCTGGTCCTGCTCCACGCCCACCACGAGACGACCGGCGACGCCTCCGTGGCCCGGCGCCTGGAGGGCCACGCCCGGCGGGCCGTGGACTGGGTGTTCACCGACGGCGGCCTGGACCAGCACGGCTACCTCGTCTACAGCCCCGATCCGGGCGGCCTGATCAACCAGAACTGGAAGGACTCGGCGGACGCCATCTGCTTGACCGACGGCAGCCCGGTCCGGGGTCCGCTCGCCGTGTCCGAAGCGCAGGGATACGCCTACGACGCCCTGATACGCACGGCCGCCCTCGCCCGGGACGTCTGGGGCGACGAGCCGTACGCGCACCGCCTGGACGAGGCCGCCGACCGGCTGCGCAGCCGCTTCCTGGCGGACTTCTGGATGCCGGACGCCGACTTCCCGGCGCTCGCGCTGGACGGCGACGGCCGTCAGGTCGACGCCCTCGCCTCGGACGCGGGGCACCTGCTGTGGTCCGGCGTTCTGGACCCGGAACGCGGACGCCGGGTCGGCCGCCGTCTGCTGGAGCCGGACTTCTTCTCCGGCTGGGCGATCCGTACCCTGGCCGCCGGGCAGCAGCCGTATCACCCGCTGTCGTACCACCGCGGCAGCGCATGGCCGCACGGCAACGCCGTCACCGCCCTGGGTCTCGCTCGCGCGCCACGGGCTCGCCGACGAGGTCGCCACCGTCACCGAAGGCCTCGTCGCGGCAGCGGCCCACCACGCCCACCGACTGCCCGAGGTCATCGCCGGCTACGCCCGCTCAGAGACCACGGGCCCGGTCCCCTACGCCCACGCCTGCTCCCCGCAGGCCTGGGCGGCAGCGACACCACTGGCACTGCGGACGGCGCTCCAACGGTGCCGGGCGGGGGACCGTCCCGACGAGCGCGACGCCGGCGGCCGGCCGCGGTCTTCTCACCCCGTCCGCCACTCGCCGCCCACCTAGCGGTCGCCCGATTCCGCACCCCCGTCGCCGTCCTCCTCACGCCGGGCGGCGCGGTCCTCGCGGTCCTCGGATTCGAGGCCCTCCAGTGGGTTGCCCGCCGTCGTGCCGTGTGAGGGCTGGTAGCCCTCCTTGGCGCTCGCCGTACCCGGTACGGAGCGCTCCCGGGGCTGGCTCTCCGAACCCGAGTGCGCCCCGGGCTCGTCGTCGCCGCGTGCCCGGTCGTAGCGGTCCCCGCGGGGGTTCTCCTGGCCGGTCATGGCCACCTCCCAGCCGTGTTGGACCGTCGCCGGGTTCCCCCGGGGCCGCGCCCGGAAACGGACGCCGCCGGTGCCGTCAGGGGATCCGCGGCGCCTGGCCGGTGCGGAGCAGGTGGAGTACGGCCTGTTCGGCGGGGCCCTGGGTGGCGGGGATGCCGAACGCGCCCTCGTCCCCGAGGTGGGGCAGGACGGCGTCGACCGTGATGCCTTCCTCGTACAGTTCGATCACGCGGGGGTTGATGTAGGAGGCCCGGCAGACGGCGGGGGTGTTGCCGAGGTAGCCGGCGACCTCGCGGCACGTGCGGGCGATGGCGCGCTTCCTCGCGCTCTCGCTGCGCGCGACGGGCTGCGAAACTGCGAGGGCGATGGCGGCCATGACGGTGGCGTGCCAGGTGCGGAAGTCCTTCGCGGTGACGTCCAGCCCGGCGGTCTCCTTGAGGTAGGCGTTGACGTCGGCGCTGCTGACCTCGCGCCAGGAGGGCCGTTCCCAGTAGGCCAGGAGCCGGTCTCCGCCGCCGCGGCGCCGCAGCAGGGCGGTGAGGGAGCGGCACGAGGCGGGGTCGACGACGGTCTGCACGATCTCCCTGCCGTGCTTGCCGGTGTACGTGAAGAGGACGGAACCGCCCCGGCAGCGGGTGTGGCCGCGCAGGAGCGTGGTCAGGCCGTAGCTGTCGTTCAGTTCGGTGTAGCGGTCGCTGCCGATGCGGAAGAAGCCGAGGTCGAGCAGGCGGACGGCGGTGGCCAGGACCCGCTGCCGGGTCAGTCCGCGGTCGTTCAGGTGTCCCTCGACGGTCTCCCGCAGCGCGGGCAGTGCCTCGGCCACGTCGAGCACGTGGTCGTGCTTGGCCTGCTCCTGCTCGGCCCGGAACCGGGGGTGGTACAGGTACTGCCTGCGCCCGGCGGCGTCGGTGCCGACGGCCTGGAGGTGGCCGTTGGGCCGGCTGCAGATCCACACGTCCCGCCAGGCGGGCGGAATGACCAGCGCGCGGACGCGTTCCAGCTCGGCGGGGTCCCTCAACGGCCGTGCGTCGGCGTCGAGGTAGCGGAAACCGCGCCCGTGCCGCACCCGGGTGTACCCGGGGTCGGTGGGCCGGCTGTGGTACAGACGCACCCCAACCTCCGTAGTCCATGGGCGCCCGTCCGGTCAGGCGGGCGCACGGTGTGAGCCGGGTCGTGCGGGCGGCTCCGTCCGTGCGCATACCCACGTCCGGAGCCGACAGCGCCCCGGCTTCCGGAAGGATTTCCGGATGAGCGGGCAGGCGGTCGCCCCAGCGGGCCTCTCGCCGTGAGCACCTTGCCGAGGCCGGCACATCCCGTCGCCCGGAAGCCGTCCAGCAGCGCCGGTGCCTCGGGAGTACCCGCCTCCTCATCGCCATGCACCCGTAACCCGTCATCCGGTGCGACGCGGAGCACCGCACCAGGCCGGTCCCGTCCGGCGGAGCCAGGCCGGGAACAAACCCGAGCGGCTGACCCGTTCGGATGGACTCGTCCGCCATTCGGCCCAGCAACGGACCCCGCGACGCCCTGCCGACGAACGGGCAGGACTAGTTTCCGCTGGGCTGGTTACGCACACCGCATGACAAAGGACGGCAAGGGCGTTCGTTCGCCCTCCGCTCCCCCAGCCCGCGCACCGCACCGCTGCCGCTGATCGAGGGGTCTGATGGCGACACACACGACTGAACCCATTTCTCCGGTCCCGGCGGCCGAGGGGCGCCGCGGTCGGGGCAAGGTGATCATCTCCTGGCTGACCACGACCGACCACAAGAAGATCGGTCATCTCTACCTGATCACGTCGTTCGGCTTCTTCCTGATCGCCGGGGCGCTGGCCATGGTGATCCGCGCCGAGCTGGCCCGCCCGGGGCTGCAATTCGTCTCCAACGAGCAGTACAACCAGGCGTTCACGATGCACGGCACGATCATGCTGCTGCTGTTCGCCACCCCGACCTTCGCCGGGTTCGCCAACGCGATCATGCCGTTGCAGATCGGCTCGCCGGACGTCGCCTTCCCCCGGCTGAACATGTTCTCGTACTGGCTGTTCCTCTTCGGCGGGCTGATCGTGCTCGGGAGTCTGCTCACCCCGCAGGGCGCGGCCGACTTCGGCTGGACCGCGTACACGCCGCTGAGCGGGCCGATTCGCTCCGGCTATGTCGGCGGCGACCTGTGGATCATGGGGCTGGCGCTGTCCGGGTTCGGCACCATCCTGGGCGCGGTCAACTTCATCACGACCATCATCTGCATGCGCGCCCCCGGGATGACCATGTTCCGGATGCCGATCTTCACGTGGAACGTGCTGCTCACGTCCGTACTCGTGCTGCTCGCCTTCCCCGTCCTGGCGGCGGCGCTGTTCGCGCTGGAGGCGGACCGGCGGTTCGGCTCGCACGTCTTCTCCCCGGAGTACGGCGGGTCGCTCCTGTGGCAGCACCTGTTCTGGTTCTTCGGCCATCCCGAGGTGTACATCCTGGCCCTGCCGTTCTTCGGGGTGATCAGCGAGATCATCCCGGTGTTCGCCCGCAAGCCGATCTTCGGCTATGCCGGCCTGGTCGGCGCCACCATCGCCATCACCGGCCTGTCCGTGACCGTGTGGGCGCACCACATGTTCGCCACGGGCGCGGTGCTCCTGCCGTTCTTCTCCTTCATGAGTTTCCTCATCGCCGTCCCCACGGGCGTGAAGTTCTTCAACTGGATCGGCACGATGTGGCGGGGATCGCTGTCGTTCGAGCCGCCGATGCTGTGGGCGGCCGGCTTCCTGGTCACGTTCCTCTTCGGCGGTCTGACCGGCGTCATCCTCGCCTCGCCGCCGCTGGACTTCCACGTCACCGACAGCTACTTCGTCGTCGCGCACTTCCACTACGTGCTGTTCGGCACGATCGTCTTCGCGATGTTCGGCGGTTTCAGCTTCTGGTGGCCGAAGATGACCGGCACCATGCTCGACACGCGCCTGGAGAAGGTGCACTTCTGGACCCTGTTCGTCGGCTTCCACACCACGTTCCTGGTCCAGCACTGGCTCGGCGCCGAGGGCATGCCCCGCCGCTACGCCGACTACCTGGCGGCCGACGGCTTCACGGCCCTCAACATGGTCTCCTCCATCGGCGCCTTCCTGCTGGGCCTGTCCACCTTCCCGTTCCTCTACAACGTGTGGAAGACCGCCCGGACGGGCAAGCGGGTGACGGTCGACGACCCCTGGGGATACGGCCGTTCACTGGAGTGGGCGACCTCCTGCCCGCCGCCCCGCCACAACTTCGTCACCCTGCCGAGGATCCGCTCCGAGTCCCCGGCGTTCGACCTGCACCACCCCGACATGGCCCAGCTGGACGAGAAGGAGAACGCCGGCAAGCGGGACGTCATCGACGCGGCCGGTCACGAGAGCGACCGGTCGTGAGGGAGGGTCCGCGCCCCGCCCTGGACCCCGGCCAGGTCCCGGCGCTCCTCGCGCAGGCCGAGGGCCATCTCATGGCACGGGCGCACCAGGACGAGGCGCGCCGTGAGGCCGAGGAGTTGTGCGCCCGCCTGCCGTGGCTGACCAGCAGCCAGGCGGAGGACCTCACCCGCCACTACGTCCACCACCGCCTCGACCTCACCTGCCGCATGCTGCGGGCCACCGTGGACCGGGCCGCGGAACTGCGCGGGGAGTACGAGACCCGGTACGCCGCCCTCCGTCGCGACCTGCTGAGACGACACGCCGTGTACGCCTGCGCCGTCCTCGCCTGCGCTGGTGGCCTGAGCGCCCTGGCGGGGCTGCTCACACCCCGCTGAGCAGGTCCGGAAGGCCGCTCGGGGCCACGCGGCGTGGCTGGTCGAAGACACGGCGCCGGCCCACTCCGCCGGCGCCGGCGCCCCACCCCCTCAGCGACCGCCCCCCGCCCCCGGCGGCGGTGCGGTGCTCGCGCGGGTCACCAGGCGCGTCGGGACGAGTGTCGTGCCGTGTTCGGGGCCCTCCTGGCGCATCTTGCGCAGCACCGCCTGGACGCACAGCCGGCCAACTTCGGCGAAGTCCTGGTGGACCGTGGTGAGCGGGGGCAGGAAGGACGTCGACTCGGGGATGTCGTCGAAACCGATGACACTGACGTCCCCGGGCACGCGCCGCCCGCGTTCGTGGAGGGCGCGCAGCAGGCCCAGGGCCATCTGGTCGTTGGCGGCGAAGACGGCGGTGCAGTCGTCACGGGCGGCGAGTTCGAGGCCGGCGCGGTAGCCGGACTCGGCGGACCAGTCGCCGCGGAGGAGCGGCGGCGGGGTACGGCCGGCCTCCTCCAGGGCGGCGCGCCAGGCGTCGGTGCGGCGTTGCGCGGCGAAGGAGTCCTCGGGGCCGCCGAGGTGCCAGACGGTGTCGTGGCCGAGGTCGAGCAGGTGGCGTACGGCGGCGCGGCTGCCGCCCGCCTGGTCGGTGTCGACGACGGTGTAGTGGTCGCCGGCGTCGGAGTCGACGACCACGACCTGCACGTGCGGCGGCAGCGTGACGGTCGCCGCGTCCAGGAGGTGGACCTCCATGATGACGATGACCGCGTCGACGGCCAGTTCCTCCAGCCGGGAGAACGCGCCCCGCACCTCGTCCTGGGTGGGTATGGCGACGGGCAGCAGCGTCACCGCGTACCCCTCGTGCGCGGCGGAGGTGGCGATGGCCTCCAAAGTGCGGACATTGCCGGTGGTGGACAGGGAGAAGGTGATGACGCCGATGGTGCGGAACTCGCCGCGTTTGAGGGCGCGTGCCGCGCTGTTGGGCCGGTAGCCGAGTTCCTTCATGGCGGCCAGCACCTGGCGGCGCGTCTCCTCGTTCACGCCGGCGTAGCCGTTGGAGACCCGGGAGACGGTCTGCGAGGAGACACCGGCGAGGCGGGCCACGTCGGCCATGGACGCCGTACTCCGGCCACTGCCGCGGGGCCGGCCACGGGTACGCCGGGAAGTCCCGCCGGGCCCGTCCGCGCCGTCGGCGGTTCCGTCCGTGGTTCCGCCGGGCGTGCCCGCCCCGTCCACGGTTGCCCCGCGCACGCCGCCCGCTGCCGTGTCCACTCGCCGTCCGCCACCTCTCTGTCACTGCGCAGGCCGCTGTTTCACCAAGGACCCTTGACCGTCGTCAACGGGGCAGTGTAGACATGCCGCCTCCGGATGTTTACGTAAACATAACAGCTCAGCGCGTTTTCGCGGAGCGTGATGTTTGCGTAAACATCGGCGAGGACGCGGCACCGGCCCCCGGGACAGGGCGGCGTCACCGGCTCCAGAACCCGGACGAGCGAGGAACGACATGACGACGCTGCAACCGCCGGCGGCCGCCCGGCCGCGGTCGGCGCCACCCCCGGCGCGAGGGAACCGCCGCTCCTGGACGGGGTGGGGCTTCATCGGCCCGTTCGTGGCCGTGTTCGCCGTGGTGTTCCTGGCCCCGATCGTGTACTCGCTCCACCTCAGCCTCTTCCGCGACCAGCTCATCGGCGGAACCACCTTCGTCGGCCTGGACAACTACCAGCAGGTGCTGCGGGACGGGAACTTCTGGGCCGCACTCGGCCGGGTCTCGCTGTTCCTGTGCGTCCAGGTGCCGATCATGCTCGGCATCGCCCTGCTGGTGGCCCTCGCCCTGGACAGCGGACGCCTCTACGGCAAGAGCTTCTTCCGCATCTCGATCTTCCTGCCGTACGCGGTGCCCGCCGTCGTCGCCACCCTCATGTGGGGCTTCATGTACGGCACCCGCTTCGGCCTCGTCGGCGACCTCAACACGGCCTTCGGTCTGTCGCTGCCCGACCCGCTCTCCCCGGACCTGGTGCTGGCCTCCATCGGCAACATCGTCACCTGGGAGTTCGTCGGCTACAACATGCTGATCTTCTACTCGGCGCTGCGCGTGATCCCGCACTCCCTGTACGAGGCGGCCGAGATCGACGGCGCCGGGCAGATCAGGGTCGTCACCGCCATCAAGCTGCCGGCCATCCGCGGAGCCCTGGTCATCGCGGCGGTCTTCTCGGTCATCGGCAGCTTCCAGCTGTTCAACGAGCCCAGCGTCCTGCAGAAGCTGGCGCCCAACGCCATCACCACCGACTACACCCCGAACCTCTACACGTACTCGCTGTCCTTCTCGGGCCAGCAGCACAACTACTCCGCGACGGTCGCCCTCGTCATGGGGCTGATCACCATGGTCATCGCCTACGTCGTCCAGCTGCGCGGCATGCGCGAGGGAGTGTGAAGCAGCGATGACCAGTACCGTCACCCCCGCCTCTGCCGGTCCGGCGGCCTCCCCGTCCGGCGCCTTCCGTTCGGTGGGCCGGCTGCGCACACCCCGGCGCGGGCCCGCTCCCGGCCGGCCCCGGCGCAGCGTCCTGCTGACCGTGCTCACCGGACTGGTGCTGCTCTACAGCCTGGTGCCGCTGGTCTGGCTGCTCATCAGCGCCACCAAGACCCAGCAGGGCCTGTCCCGTTCGTTCGGCCTGTGGTTCGACGGGGACTTCGCCCTGTGGGACAACATCGCGGAGACGTTCACCTACCACGACGGCGTCTTCACCCGCTGGCTGCTGAACACCGTCCTGTACGTCGTGGCCGGCGCGGGCGGTGCCACTCTCCTCGCCGTGCTGGGCGGTTACGCGCTGGCCAAGTTCGACTTCCCCGGCCGCCGTGCCGTGTTCGCCGTCGTGATCGGCGCGGTGGCCGTGCCGGGGACCGCGCTGGCGGTGCCGACGTTCCTGATGTTCAGCAGCCTGGGGCTCACCAACACGCCCTGGGCGGTGATCATCCCGTCGCTGATCTCCCCGTTCGGCCTGTATCTGATGTGGGTGTTCGCCAGTGAGGCGATCCCCACCGAACTGCTGGAGGCCGCCCGCATCGACGGCGCCGGCGAGGTGCGCACCTTCCTCCAGGTCGCCCTGCCGCTGCTCGCGCCGGGCATCGTCACCGTCTCGCTGTTCACCATGGTCGCCACCTGGAACAACTACTTCCTGCCGCTGATCATGATCAAGGACCCGGACTGGTATCCGCTCACCCTGGGCCTGAACAGCTGGAACGCGCAGGCCGCGACCGCCGGCGGCCAGCCCGTGTTCCACCTCGTCGTCACCGGCTCCCTCATCGCCGTCGTCCCGCTCGTCGCCGCCTTCCTGCTGCTCCAGAAGTACTGGCAGTCCGGGCTCGCCGCGGGAAGCGTCAAGGAGTAGCGCCACTCCCCCGCTGTCTCTGTCCTCCCAGCCTGTCCTCCCGCCCGCACCGGTCACGGTCTTCGGCCACCAAGAAGTGGAAGCATGCCCATGCACAAGCACCCCCGCCGCCTGCTGCGCGGCATCGGCCTCGTCTGCGCGCTCGCCCTGGGCTCCACCGCCTGCGGCGGCTCGGACGACTCGGACGCGGCCCCGAAGTCGGTTTCCGGGGCGGACATCGACGCCGCGCTGAAGAAGGGCGGCACCCTCACCGTCTGGGCGTGGGAACCCACGCTCCAGCAGGTGGCCGCCGACTTCCAGAAGGAACACCCCGGCGTCAAGGTGAACCTGGTCAACGCGGGCACCAACAACGACCAGTACAAGGCGCTGCAGAACGCCATGTCCGCCAAGAAGGGCGTCCCCGACGTCGCCCAGGTCGAGTACTACGCCATGGGCCAGTACGCGCTGACGGGGCAGCTCACCGACCTCAGAGGTTTCGGTGCCGGCAAGCTCGCCGACCGGTACTCCCCCGGCCCGTGGAACGGTGTGAAGGCCGGCGGTGAGGGCATCCACGGCCTGCCGATGGACTCCGGGCCGATGGCGCTGTTCTACAACAAGAAGGTCTTCGACCGGCACGGGATCGAGGTGCCCACCACGTGGGACGAGTACGTGGACGCGGCCCGCGCCCTGCGCAAGGCGGACCCGAAGGCGTACATCACCAACGACACCGGTGAGGCCGGTCTCACCACCAGCCTGCTGTGGCAGGCCGGTTCCCGCCCTTACCAGGTCGACGGCACCAAGGTGAAGGTCGACTTCTCCGACGCGGGCGCCAAGAAGTTCACGGGCACCTGGCAGAAGCTCATCGACGAGAAGCTGATCGCCCCCGTCACCAACTGGTCCGACGAGTGGTACAAGGGCCTGGGCAACGGCACCATCGCCACGTTGGCCATCGGCGCCTGGATGCCGGCCAACCTCGCCTCCGGGGTGAAGAACACCGTCGGTGACTGGCGCGTCGCGCCGCTGCCGCAGTGGGAGGCGGGCGCCTCCGCGAGCGCGGAGAACGGCGGCAGCGCTCTCACCCTGCCCGAACTCGGCAAGAACGAGGCGCTGGCCTACGCCTTCGTGCGGTACGCCAACGCCGGCAAGGGCGTCGACACCCGGGTGAAGGGCGGCGCGTTCCCGGCGACCACCGCGCAGCTGAACTCCAAGGCGTTCCAGGACGCCGAGTTCCCGTACTTCGGCGGGCAGCAGGCCAACAGGGTCTTCGCCGAGTCGGCCGCGAACGTCGCCGACGACTGGTCCTACCTGCCGTACCAGGTGTACGCCAACTCGATCTTCAACGACACCGTCGGCAAGGCCTACGTCTCGGACACCACGCTGGCCGAGGGCCTCAGGGCCTGGCAGGACGCCTCGGTCAAGTACGGCAACGAGCAGGGCTTCACCGTCGAGAAGTAGCACGCCGGGCGGCGCGGGCACCCCGCGCCGCCCCGGTGCCCCACCCCGGAAGGACCGCCATGATCTCCACCCTCCTGTCCCGCCCGAGCGGGGCGGACGGTGATCCCGCTCCGCGCCTCGTCTACGGCGCCGACTACAACCCCGAGCAGTGGCCGCGCAGTGTGTGGGAGGAGGACGTCCGGCTGATGCGCGAGGCCGGCGTGAACCTCGTGTCCGTGGGCATCTTCTCCTGGGCCCGCCTCCAGCCGGCCGAGGACGCCTGGGACTTCGCCTGGCTCGACGAGGTCATGGGCCTCCTGCACGCGGGCGGCATCGGCGTCGACCTGGCCACCGCCACCGCGTCCCCGCCGCCCTGGCTCACCACGGCCCACCCGGAGATCCTCCCGGTCACCGCCCGCGGCGAGACACTGTGGCCGGGCGCCCGCCAGCACTGGCGCCCCACCTCACCCGTCTTCCGCCGCCACGCGCTGCGCCTGGCGCGCCGGTTGGCCACCCGGTACGCCGGGCACCCCGCCCTGGTCGCCTGGCACGTCAGCAACGAGCTTGGCTGCCACAACGTGTACGACTACTCCGACGACGCGGCTCGCGCCTTCCGCGACTGGTTGCGCGCCCGCTACACGACGCTCGACGCGCTCAACGACGCCTGGGGCACGGCCTTCTGGTCGCAGCGCTACACCGCCTGGGAGCAGATCCTGCCGCCCCGCCTGGCCGCCTCGCACCCCAACCCCACACAGCAGCTGGACTTCAAGCGCTTCTCCTCGGACGCGCTGAAGGACCATCTGCGCGCCGAACGCGAGATCCTGCGGGAGATCACGCCGGGCGTCCCCGTCACCACCAACTTCATGGTGATGGGCGGCACCAAGGGCATGAACTACCCGGACTGGGCCACCGAGATCGACTTCGTCTCCAACGACCACTACGTCCGCCCGGGCCCGCAGGACCGCGACGAGCTGTCGTTCTCCGCCAACCTCACCAGCGGCATCTCCGGCGGGCGGCCCTGGTTCCTGATGGAGCACTCCACCAGCGCCGTCAACTGGCAACCGGTCAACGTCGCCAAGCGGCCCGGCGACCTGGCCCGCGACTCGCTGCTGCACGTCGCGCACGGCGCCGACGCCGTGTGCTTCTTCCAGTGGCGGCAGTCGGCGGCCGGCGCCGAGAAGTACCACTCCGCGATGGTCCCGCACGCCGGGGCGGACAGCGACCTGTTCCGCGCGGTGACCCGGCTGGGCGCCACGCTGAAGGCGTTGGCGCCCGTCGCGGGCAGCGAGCGGGAGCCCGCCCGGGTCGGCATCCTGTACGACTGGGAATCGTGGTGGGCGAGCGAGCAGGACTCCCACCCCACCTCCCTGCTCGACTACCGCCAGGAGGCGCTCGACTGGTACTCGGCGCTCCTCGCCCTCGGTGTCCGCGCCGACCTGGTGACCACCCGGGCCGACCTGCACCGCCACCAGGTGCTGATCGCACCCGTCCTGCACGTGGTCCCCGCCGACCTCGCCAAGGCGCTCACCCGGTTCGCGGAACAGGGCGGCCACCTGGTCACCACGTACTTCTCCGGGATCGTCGACGAGAACGACCACGTGTGGCTCGGCGGTTACCCGGGCGCCCTGCGCGACCTGCTAGGCATCCGCATCGAGGAGTTCGGGCCGCTGCCGGCCGGTGCCATCGTGGAACTGGACGACGCGACGACCGGCAGTCTGTGGACCGACCGCGTCACGGTCACGGCTCCCGAGACGGAGGTCCTGGCCCACTACCTGACCGGCACGCACGCGGGCCGCCCGGCCGTCACCCGGCGTCCCACGGGGAGCGGTTCCGCCGCCTACGTCTCCACCCGGCTCGGCGTCGACGGGCTCACCGCGCTGCTGCCGCGGCTGCTGGAGCCCGCCGGGGTGGCGAGCGAACTGCCCGAGGACGTCCGCGGGCCGGTCGAACTAACCGTGCGCCGGGACGCCGGCAACCGCTATCTGTTCCTGGTCAACCGCACCGACTCGGCCGTTCCGGTGCGCGGCCTGCCCGGAGAGATCCTGCTCGGGAGCGCCGGCGCCGACGGCGTGCTCGCCCTCGGGCCGCGGGACGTCGCCGTACTGCGGCAGCCCACCGGCTGATCCGCACGCGACACCACACCCACGCGACCCGCCGCACCCGCGCGCCTTCCCACATCCGTACGCCCACGACTCCCCGCTTCCGGCACCCACCGTGCCGGGGGCCGTCCCCGTCCCCACCCCCTCCCGTCCCCGCCCGGGGCGGGAGGTCCACCGCAGTGACGACACCGCACGTTGGGAGCACACGATGGCACGCCGTACCCGCAAGCGACGGCTCCTCGGAGCAGCCGCCCTGACCGCCCTGGCCACCGCGGCCTCCCTGGTCGGCGCTCCCGCGCCGCAGGCCCGGGCCGCCGCCTCCGTCACCGTCCAGCCGGACCCGTCCTACCGCCAGGAGACGTTCCAGGGCTGGGGCACCAGCCTGGTGTGGTTCGCCAACGCCACCGGCGACTACCCCGAGGAGATACGCGAGAAGCTCGCCCGGCTCCTCTTCGGCGACGACGGGCTGGCGCTCAACATCGCCCGCTACAACATCGGCGGCGGCAACGCCCCCGACGTCGAGGACTACCTCCGGGCCGGAGGCGCCGTCGAGGGCTGGTGGAAGGCGCCCGCGGGCACCACCCGCGAGGACACCGGCTGGTGGAGCGCCGACGACCCGGCCGACTGGAACGAGGACGCCGACGCCACCCAGCGCTGGTGGGTCGGCCGCATCAAGGACGACATCGACCACTGGGAGACGTTCAGCAACTCCCCGCCCTGGTTCATGACCGTCAGCGGCTACGTCTCCGGCGGTTTCGACGCCACCGCCGACCAGCTCAAGCCCGATTCCGTGGACGACTTCGCCGCCTATCTGGCGGGCGCGACGAAGCGGCTGGAGCAGGCCGAGGGCATCAAGGTCGACACCGTCGACCCGTTCAACGAGCCCAACACCACCTACTGGAGCACCCGCCTGGGCGCGGACGGCGAACCCGTCGGCGGACGCCAGGAAGGCGCCCACATGGGCCCCGCGCTCCAGCAGAAGGTGCTCGCCGCCCTCGCCCCCGCGCTCGAGAAGGTGAGGACCGGCGCGAAGATCTCGGCGATGGACGAGACCAACCCGTCCCTGTTCGCGCAGAACTGGAACGCCTACTCCCCGCAGACACGCGCCCTCGTGTCGCAGATGAACGTCCACACCTACGGCACCGACCGGCGGACCACCGTGCGGGACCAGGCCAAGGCCGCGGACAAGCCCCTGTGGATGAGCGAGGTCGAGGGCGACTGGGGCGACGGGCAGAGCTTCACGGACATGCGCCCCGGTCTCGGCCTCGCCCAGCGCATCGTGGACGACCTGCGGGAACTGGAGCCGCGCGCCTGGGTGTTCTGGCAGCCCGTCGAGGACTACGACAACATGAAGCCCGGCGGCGAGTCCGCCAAGGGCGGCAACTGGGGCAGCATCCAGCTCCCATTCAGCTGCACCGCGAAGGACACCCTGGAGACCTGCCCGATCCGGACGAACACCAAGTTCGACACCGCCCGGAACTTCACCCACTTCATCAAGCCCGGCGACCGGCTGGTCAAGGTGAACGACACCTCCAGCGCCGCCGCCGTCGGCAGCGACGGCAGGAGCGCCTCGGTCGTCCACGTCAACAGCACCACCGCCCCGCGCACGGTCACCGTGGACCTGTCCAAGTTCGCCGACGTCAGCCACAACGCGACCGTGACACCCGTCGTGACCAGCGCCGACGGCAAGCTGCGCGAGCACGCCGCCGTCCCGGTCGACGCCCGGCGGGCCACCTTCACCGTGCCGGCGCAGTCCGTGACCTCCTTCCGCGTCAAGGGTGTCTCCGGCGTCGCGGAGGACGCCCCGCTGCTGCGCAAGGGCCACATGTACACCCTTACTGGTGTCCAGAGCGGCAAGGCGGTCACGCTCGCGTCCAACGGCACGAACCTGGTGCTCGGACCGGTGGCCCAGCGGTGGCGGCTGAGCGCGGTCCATCCCGAGGGCGGTGTCCGCAGGCACCACGTCTTCGCCGACCCCGCGACGGGCCACCGTCTCGCCGTGCGCGGCAACGTCCCGGTGACGGAACCCGACACCGGCAGGCGTGACGCGGCGGCCGAGTGGATCGTGTCGACCACCGGCGACGGCACCTGGACCCTCGTCAACGCCGCCACCGGCCGTCTCCTCGAAATCGGCGGGCAGGCCACCCACGACGGCGCCGCCGTCACCACATGGCCGCCCAACTCCGGCGCCAACCAGCGCTGGGCGGTGACGGACGTGACGAAGCCGGCCCACGGCTGACCCCCGGCCCCGCATGGCTCTGCCGTACCGCCCGCGCAGCGGTGGTACGGCAGAGCCGCGCGTCGTCCGCCGGAGCGGGGCCCTTACGGGTACAGCAGGCGCAGCCGACCCGGCAGGGCCTCGATGCGCAGCGGTGCGCGGACGTCGCGGGAGGGCATGCCGTCCACCTCCAACCGGTATTCGCCCCAGGCGCGTTCGAAGCGCAGGCGGCGGACACGGCGCAGGCCGAAGGAGTCACCGCGTGCCTCCAGCAGGCCTTGGCCGGTCAGGGTGATGCGCAGGGGCCGGTCGCCGGGTGCGGTGATCTTCTCGTTGTCGAGGAGGAGGCGGACATCGCCGGGGTGCGGCTGCGTGGAGACCAGGACGGCGTCGCGGACCGCCACGCCGAAGCCGCCGTCGCCGAAATGGAGGCCGACGACGGGTCCGCGGTGCGCTCCGGAGGCGTCCGGCTCGCCGTCCGGCCGGCCCGCGGGGCGGTCGACCAGCAGCGGCAGCCCCCACAGGGCCGCCGCCCGCATCGCCTGCTCCGGCTGGGAGCCCCCGGCGTGGACCAGCAGGTCGGCCCTCGGTCGCCGGAGCGGGTCGGCCGTGGGACGCCGGACGCCGCGCCCCCGGCCGTCGCGCTCACCGGCTTCGGCGACGGGGCTCAACTCGATGCTGCGCACGCCCTGTTCGGCGAGTCCCGCGCACAGCAGCCGGGCCCGCTCCCGGTCATGCCGGGTCCAGCCGCGCACGATGCCCAGTACGGGACGCGCGGCCGGGAGGGTGCCGGCGCGGTGCACGGCCGCGGCCAGGAGGACGTCGAGGTCCGCCGCCTCGCGGGCGGCTGCGTCGGGGATCGGGGTCGAGGGCGGCATGCGGGCTCCTTGCGCGCTCGGTACGGACGTCGGGCGGGCGGCCCGCAGCCGCGCCGGGGCCGTGGGGGACCCGCGAAAGCCCTGGCCGGCTCGCGGGCCGCGGCCATGACCGGCCGCTTCGGAGCGACGGTTCCCCGATCGCGCCTGCGTGGCCCGAGGCGGGACGAACAGCCGCACTCCCTCCGTTCGTCGCCAACGTAGGGCGCCCGTCCCACCGCCGTGAAGCGGCCGTCAGCGGGGATGGACCGCCTCTCGAGCCCGTGTGGAGACGGCGTTGTCCCGCGGGCCGCGGCGCACCGGTGCGCGAGGCACCACACGGGGGTAATGGATCACCCTGGCGGCCCTCCGGTAGCGTCGGGGTATGAGTCACCCGCATCCCGGCCTGAAAGCCGCACCGCCACTGCCCGCCGAGGGCCTGAGGATCGTCGCCCTGGGCGGCCTCGGCGAAATCGGCCGCAACATGACCGTCTTCGAGCACGCCGGAAAACTGCTCGTCATCGACTGCGGCGTGCTCTTCCCCGAAGAGACACAGCCCGGCGTGGACGTGATCCTTCCCGACTTCACCTCCATCCGGGACCGGCTGGACGACATCGTGGCCGTGGTGCTGACCCACGGCCACGAGGACCACATCGGTGGTGTGCCGTACCTGCTGCGCGAGCGGTCGGACATCCCCGTCGTCGGTTCGAAGCTGACCCTGGCGTTCCTGGAGGCCAAGCTCAAGGAGCACGGCATCCGGCCCCGGACGGTGCGCGTGAGGGAGGGCGACCGGCGCGGGTTCGGGCCGTTCGACTGCGAGTTCGTGGCCGTCAACCACTCCATCCCGGACAGTCTCGCCGTCGCCGTGCGCACCGCCGCCGGGCTGGTCCTGCACACCGGCGACTTCAAGATGGACCAGTTCCCGCTGGACGACCGGATCACCGACCTGCGCGCCTTCGCCCGGCTCGGCGAGGAGGGCGTGGACCTGTTCCTCACGGACTCCACGAACGCCGAGGTGCCCGGCTTCACCACCTCCGAGCGCGAGCTGAACCCGGCGATCGAGCAGGTGATGCGCACCGCGCCGCGCCGGGTCATCGTCTCCAGCTTCGCCAGCCATGTGCACCGCATCCAGCAGGTCCTGGACGCGGCCCACCAGCACGGCCGCAAGGTCGCCTTCGTGGGCCGCTCGATGGTCCGCAACATGGGCATCGCCCGTGAGCTGGGCTATCTGAAGGTGCCCTCCGGCCTGGTCGTGAGCACCAAGGAGCTGGAGAAGCTGCCCGACCACCGGATCACCCTGGTGTGCACCGGTTCGCAGGGTGAGCCGATGGCCGCGCTGTCGCGGATGGCCAACCGCGACCACATGATCCGGATCGGCGAGGGCGACACCGTGCTGCTCGCCAGTTCCCTGATCCCCGGCAACGAGAACGCCATTTACCGGGTGATCAACGGGCTGACCCGGTGGGGCGCCCATGTCGTCCACAAGGGCAACGCCAAGGTGCACGTCTCGGGGCACGCCAGCGCCGGCGAGCTCGTCTACTGCTACAACGTCGTCAAGCCCCGCAACGTCATGCCGGTCCACGGCGAGTGGCGCCATCTGCGGGCCAACGCCGACCTGGCCATCCGGACGGGTGTCGATCCGGACCGGGTCGTCATCGCCGAGGACGGCGTGGTCGTCGACCTGGTGAACGGGCGCGCCTCCATCACCGGCAAGGTGCCCGCGGGCAACGTCTACGTGGACGGCATGGAGGTGGGCGGCGCCACCGAGGCCTCCCTGAAGGACCGCCTGACCCTCGCCTCCGAGGGCGTGGTGACGGTCGTGGCGATCGTGGACGCCGACACCGGTGCGCTCGCCGAGACCCCCGACTTCCTGGCCCGCGGTTTCGTCCACGACGACACCACGTTCGAGCCGGTCATTCCCGTCATCGAGAAGACGCTGGCCAAGGCCGCCGAGGAAGGCGTCGGCGACGCGCATCAGCTGGAACAGCTCATCGCCCGCGCCGTGGCCAACTGGGCGTTCCGCACCCATCGCCGCAAGCCGCTGATCATCCCCGTCATCATCGACGCCTGAGCCGCGGCCGGCCCGGACGTCCAGGACGCACCGGCCGGCGTCCGGGCGGAGACGGCACAGACGCGCAGAGACGAGGACCACGATGGGTACGCGCTTCGAGGAGATCGACTGGCGCCCGACCCGGCTGGGAGACATCAGCCTGCGCCGCCGCAGGTACCCGGGGTCGGACGAGGACGTCTACGAGGTGAAGCTCGGGGACGAGTTCCTGATGTCGAGCCTCTTCACGGCCGGGGAGGTGGCGCTGGCGCGTCTGGGCCTTGCGGCGCTGTCCGGGGCGGAGCTGGACGTCGTGGTCGGCGGGCTGGGCCTCGGCCACACGGCGGGGGCCGTTCTGGACGACCTCCGGGTGCGGTCGCTGGTCGTGGTGGAGGCGCTGGGCGAAGTGATCGACTGGCACGAGCGGCATCTGGTGCCGCTCGGCGCCCGGGTGGCCGGCGATCGGCGCTGCCGCTTGGTGCGGGCCGACTTCTTCGAGGCGGTGGGCGGTCCGCCGGGCCTGGACCCGCACTCCCCGGGGCGGCGCTTCGACGCCGTCCTGCTGGACATCGACCACTCGCCGCGCCACGTGCTCAACCCCGCCCACGCCGCCCTCTACCGCCCCGAAGGGCTTCGCGCCCTCGGCGAGCACCTGCTTCCCGGCGGTGTCTTCGCCCTGTGGTCCAACGACCCACCGGACGAGCGGTTCACCGCCGCACTCGCCGACGCCTTCACCACGGCAGAAGCGCATGTCGTGGACTTCGACAACCCGCTCCAGGGCGGCACGGCGACCAACACCGTCTATGTGGCGCGCGCCGGGTGTCCCGCGGGGTGACGTGGCGCGTTAGCACCCACGCCATTGGCGGTCTTTGGCCTTGTCTTGACTCTCACCGGACGGCATTTTTACCTACGGTGTGCCGGGAAGTCTGGTCGGCGGCCCGGCCCGCCGTGGGTCGGCGTCAGCGTGCCGTCGACCGGAGTGAGAGCCGATGTTCCAGCGCGTCACCAAAGAGATTCTGTCCGGGCTGACCGTTTCCATAGTCGCGCTGCCGCTCGCGATCGCCTTCGGCATCACCGCGACCGGCACCTCCGAGGGCGCGCTCGTCGGGCTGTACGGCGCGATCTTCGCCGGGTTCTTCGCCGCGCTGTTCGGCGGCACCCCCGGCCAGGTGACCGGCCCGACGGGTCCCATCACCGTCGTCTCGACCGGGGTCATCGCCGCGCACGGCCTCGAGGCGGCGTTCCTCGCGTTCATCATGGCCGGCGCCTTCCAGATCCTGTTCGGGGTGTGCAGGCTCGGCTCCCTCATCCGCTTCATACCGCACCCCGTGGTCTCGGGGTTCATGGGCGGGATCGCGCTGATCATCATCCTGGGCGAGCTGGACCAGGTGCGGCGGAGCTTCGTGGTCGTGGCGGCCACCATCGTGCTCATGCTCGTGGCCGCACGCGTGATCAAGTCGGTACCGGCGAGCCTGATCGCGCTCGTGGTCATCACCCCGCTCCTGCGGCTCGTGGAACCGTTGCTGCGGGACGTGCGCGTTGGACCGGTCCCGCTCAACGACACCGTCGAGTACATCGGCCGGATACCGGAGTCGATCCCCTCGGTGACGATCCCCGAGTTCAGCGGATCGCTGCTCCTCACCCTCGTGCTGCCCGCGCTCAGCATCGCCCTGCTGGGTTCCATCGACTCGCTGCTGACCTCGGTCGTCATGGACAACATCACCGGCAACCGGCACCGCAGCAACAAGGAGCTGATCGGCCAGGGCATCGGCAACGCCGTCAGCGGACTGTTCGGCGGCCTGGCCAGCGCGGGCGCGACCGTCAGGTCCGTGGTCAACGTCCGCAGCGGCGGCAGCACCGGACTGTCGGCGGCCACGCACAGCGTCATCCTGCTCGCCCTCGTGGCCGGTCTCGGGTCCGTCGTGCAGTACATCCCTCTCGCGGTGCTCTCGGGCATCCTCATCCTGACCGCGGTCGGCATGTTCGACTGGGAGAGCCTGCGCAAGGCGCCCGTCTCCCCGAGGGGCGACGTCCTCGTGATGTTCGCGACGATGATCGTCACCGTCGTCGTCGACCTGACCGCGGCGGTCGCCGTCGGCGTTCTCCTGGCGTTCGTGGTGCACGGCGCGCATACGCGGCGGGGCAAGGCCCTGGTCGTGCACGACGGCGCGGACAGGTACCGCATCGAAGGGCCGCTGTCGTTCCTGTCCGTCGACCGGGTCTTCACCGCACTGCGCAACGACCGGCCGAACATGTCGCTGAGCCTGGAGAAGGTCGGTTACATCGACATGTCCGGGGCGAAGGCGCTGCTGACGTTCATCGACCACTCGCACAAGTCCGGCGTCGAACTCGGCATCAGGGACCTGCCGCCGCACGTCGAGACGCGACTGGTCGCCCTCGCCGACGACGAGCAGCGCGACAAGCTGAAGACGGTCGTGGAAACGGCGTAGGACCCCCGCACCGAGCGGGTCGGACCGGCGCCGGGAGCCCTCGGACCGGGTCTGCGGCCTTCCCGGCGATCATGAGAACAGGCGGCCGGCGACCGGGACGCGGTCTCCCCCGTCACCGCCGACCACGAAAAAACCGCTCGTCTCACCCGTGCGACGGCCGCCGCGCGGGTGAGGACGAGCGCCGGGTGGTCTACGGCAGTTTCACGAACGGTGACAGGAAGGCCCGCGCGCCGGGCGTGTCCAGCCGGTAGGTGACGTTCGTGGCGTAGCACGGGCTGTCGCCGGTGATGGTCGTCGCCGCGAGGATGCGCTTGCCGCCGACGACGGCGAAGTTGGGCCCGCCGGAGTCGCCGTAGCAGGCTCCGCCGTTGCCCTGAGGGGCGGTCATGGCCAGGCGTACCCAGGCGCCGTTGAGGGCGTCGAAGGTGACGGGTGCCTTCAGGCGGACGCCGCCGCCCGGGTGGGTGTGTCCGCCCGGGCCCTTCATGGCTTCCTGGGTGCCGTATCCGGCGACGAACCAGTCGGTGGCGTTCAGCCCCCGCGGGCCGAGGGCGCCGAGTTGGTTCGCGGTCGGCAGGGTGGCGGGGGTGAAGGACCAGCGGGTCCTCATCGTGGTGGCGGGCAGTTCGACGACCGCGATGTCGCGCGTGTCGGAGGCGGGCCCCGGGTATTCGGGGTGGTTGTGGGCCTGCCCCTGGACGGCGACCGCGCTCGCCTGGGCGGCGGGGTCGCCGGGGTACCTCTTCGCGGCGGCGTCCAGCCCGGCCTGCACGTCCTGGTCGAGCGAGACGTAGAACCGTACGTTGTCCGGCCAGTCCGTGGTGCAGTGGGCCGCGGTCAGGAACGTGTCCGCGTCGACCATCGTGCCGGAACACACCCAGTCGACGCGGTCCGGGGTGGCCGGATTGCCGTCGTTGTCCCAGGTGGCGACCAGCGCACCGACCTCGGTGCGTTCCGGGGCGGGTGTCGCGTTGTACGAGTTGATCGCCGACGAGGGCAGCGCGGCGGCGAGCACGGTGGCGCAGGCCGCCGCGGTGACGGCGGTGGCGCGTATTGCGGTCAAGAGAACCCCTTTGCTGGGTGTGGGACGGCGCTCTCCCGTGAGGGATGAGGTGCATTGAAGCCCCTGGCAACCGCCGCGACAAGACCGTGACCGCCGCCGGCCGGGAATCCCCGTCCGGACGTTCGACCGCTACGTCTGGACGCTCGCCGTCTCGTTCCGCACCGCCGGCGTCTGCGCTCCTCCCGGCCCGCGTCCGGCGAAGCGCATGGCGACGCACGCCGCCAGGTACAGCGCGGCGACGGCCAGCAGCAGCGTCTGATAGCCCGTCACCAGGGCCAGGTATTCGAGCGCGCCCCCGGTCAGCGCGCCCAGCAGGTTCGCGCCGAACGCGGAGGTCGGGTCGGCGGCGAGCGCGAGGCGGTCCGAGAAGATGAGGTTGGCGCAGAAGATGGGCGCGAAGGCCAGGGCGATGGCGGCGGCGAGCCGTCCGGCGAACGGCAGGGAGAGGACGGCCTGCGCCGGGACGAGCCAGGCCACCGCAAGGGTGACGAAGAGCATCACCTGCAGCAGCGTCCGGTTGACCCGGCGGAGCCTGCGCCGGACCTCGACCGCCGCGAGCACGGCGACCAGGACACCGAAGAACACCAGGGCGTTGACGAGCCATGTCGTACCGAAGTACAGCGCGAAGCCGATGACGTTCTTCGTTTCGAGCAGCATGAACGCGGCGCCCAGCAGGAACATGTCGGCGTAGCGGAACGTGCTCCGGATCCGCACCCCCGCCAGCCGCACCGACAGCAGCGTCACCAGCAGGATCGCCCCCAGCGCGCCGAGGTAGAGGGTGGGGATGTTGCGGTGGAGCAGGTACGGGAAGGGGTGGTCGTCGCTCGCGGACGCCGGGACGGGACCGCTGGGCCGCCATGTCCGCTCGCAGGACTGGTCGGCGGGTGTCATCCCGGTCACCAGCACGGCCGCGTTCCTGTTGAACGTCGTCATGCACGGGGCGTGGCCGTAGACCTCGTCGAGGGTGCCGGCGAACCGGTCGACCAGCCAGCTCTTGCGGTAGTAGTTGTACATGGCGAAGGCGCCGTCCGGTGCCAGGTGGTCGCGCGCCGCCTCGAAGGCCTGCCGGGTGAAGAGGTAGCTCTCCAGGCGCAGGTTGCTCGCGCCGGACACCAGCGTCAGCGAGTCCGGCAGCGCCAGCACGACGAGGTCGTACTTCCTGTCCGTGCGCTCCAGGAAGGCGCGCCCGTCGTCGATGTGGACGTGCACCCTGGGGTCGTCGTACGGCCGCGCCGGGTGCAGGTCTGCGCCGATCTGCTGCAACCGGGGGTCGATCTCGACGGCGTCCACGCGCTGCGCCCCGTGCGCCAGCGCGACCGCGACGTCGTTGCCGTTGCCGGCGCCGATGACCAGCACGCTCTTGTGCGGGTTGCCCGGCGTCTGTTCGTAGGCCTTCCGGTAGGGCGAGTTCTCCCGCATGAGCACGGGGAGCGGGGCGGTGCTCTGGTGCGGGACGCCGTTCGCGGAGATGTGGTACGTCCGGTTCTCCGTCCGCGAGGGCTTGAGCTGGATCTTGTAGTACGGCGACCAGGAGATGCCGGTGGTGGTCGTCTCCAGGAACAGCGCGGCGACCATCGCGGTGAGCGGGATGCCGTACCGCAGGGTGTTGCGCCGTCCGCCGAGGACGAGCAGGGCCGCCGCGGCGAGTACGCCCCACACGAGCGACGGTGCGCGCAGCCAGGAGAGCACGGCGAAGGAGACCGAGCCGGTGATGCTGCCGAGCAGGTCGTAGCGGTAGGCGTCGAGCGAGGGGAGCAGGCGGAAGAGATCCGCGGTGATCTTGCCGATCCCGGCCATGATCACCGCTGTCAGCAGGAAGATGGCGGGCAGCGTCACCCACTCGGGCAGGCCGGTGGTCCGCACGGCGGTGAAGTAGATGACCTCACCACTGCTCTGACGCACCTGCACCGGGAACTCGCGCACGAAGATGACGAGAAGCGCCAGCGGCAGCGGTGTCCAGCGCTTCAGCCACTGTCCGCGCGCGGCGGGCAGGAGGAACCCGACGCCGATGCCGAGGAACGATCCCAGCAGGATGAAGTTCGAGAAGTAGCTGAGGTGTACGACGTTGGCGCCGGCCCATCTGATGAGCGCCAGCTCGACGAAGAGCATGGTGGTGCTGGCCAGCGTGAGCCGCCATCGCACCGATCGCGCGTTTTGCCCGTTTTCTTCCCTGTTCATGCGCTCGTACGGTGCCACTTTCGGCGCGGCGAGTCGAGCTGCCTTGCCGGTCGGACCGTCCGGCGGTGGGTGCTGTCAGCCGGAGGTGGCGAAGACCTGGGTCCACCACGGGCCCCCGGCACCGTCGTGCACGCCGACGCCCATTTCCTGGAACGCGCAGTCGAGGATGATGGCGCGGTGTTCGGGGCTGTCCATCCACGCCTCCATCACCTCGCCGGGTGTCTCCGGCCCGCGGGCAAGGTTCTCGCCGTAGGTGCGCCACTCGTATCCCGCGGCGTTGATGCGCTCGCCCGGCCCGGCACCGTCCGGGTTGGTGTGGCCGAAGTAGTTACGGGCGTCCATGTCCACGGCGTGCCGCCGGGCCGCGGTGCGCAGGACGTCGTCGTGCCGGACGGGGCCGCATCCGCGCCTGGCCCGCTCGGCGTTGACCAGCTCGGCGATCCGCTGGGCGACGCTCGACGCGGCCCGGGCGGCAGGCTCCGCCGTACGGCTCGGCCCCGGCGGTGCGGGCCGCGCCGAGTCCCCGGCCGGCACCGGTCGCGGTGACGCGGAGGCCTTGCGCGGTCCCGGCGGGACCGACGGGGCGGCGGACGGCGACACGAAGGCGGGCGGTTCGGGCGGGCCCGGCGCCACCGCGCTCGGCTCCGGGGCCGACCGCGCACGCACCGCGCCCTCCTCCTCGTCCGACGACAGCGCGGCCATCGCGCCGGCTGTCCCTCCGCCCACCAGCAGGGCCGCGGCGGCGACCACCCCGGCCCGCCCGCGCCGTGCCCGCCGGTCCCCGTCCTGCGCCCCCCGGATCATCGCGGCGTGCCGTTCGCTGTCCACTGCGACCACTCCCTTCCCTGGGGCCGCCCGGCCCTCAGCCTGCGTCCCGCAGGGTGGACACCACGCGGGTGACAGCCGGGGGCGCGGTCAGCCGGGCATCTGCACGAAGGTTCCGAAACATGACAGCCCGTACCGCGTCCGGACGCCACTCACCGAGGGCAACCGGGAGAGGCGCTCTCGCGGCCGTCCGCCGCGTCACCCACCCGAGACGCCTGCGCAACCGGCGTTCACAGCAAGGAAATGCGCTTGGCTGCCCGCTTCGGGACGGCAGGCTCCGTCGCGGAGTCCCCCGCGGCGGCCGGACGGTCGGCTGCCTCCATCGGGGTGACCCCACCGCGTCGGGTCACTGAAGAAACGGGCGGCCGATCGGGCGGCTGAACCGGTGCGCTACATTTTGCGTCACCTTGACCGCGATCATTCAACGATCCTCACTTTACGGAGCCGGGCATCCCCATGAGCGACATCGTCAACGGACTGGGACGGGCCACCGCTTACGGCGCGCTCGGCCTCGTCCTGCTGATCCTCGGCATCGTCCTGGTCGACGTGCTCACCCCCGGCAAGCTGGGCCGGCAGATCTGGGAGCAGCGCAACCGCAACGCCGCCCTGGTGCTCAGCTCCGCCCTGGTCGGCATCGGCGGGATCGTGTTCACGTCCATCTGGACGACGTACGAGGACTTCGGCAAGGGACTGGTGTCGACGGCGGCGTTCGGGCTGCTGGGGCTCGTGATGATGGCCGTGGCGTTCCTCGTGGTGGACCTGATCACGCCCGGGCGGCTGGGCGCGACGCTGGTCGAGCCGGAGCCGCACCCCGCGGTCTGGGTGACGGCGTCCTGCAACCTCGCCGTGTCCGCCATCATCTCGGCGTCGATCGCCTGACCCCGCTCCCCCGGTCGGCCCCGGCCCGTTCCGGCGCGGCCGTCACGGCGTGGGCGGGGTCCGGCGCGGTGGACGGCCGGACCCCTGGGGCGACGGCTGCGGCGGGGCCGTCGCGCGTCCTCAGGAACTCAGCGCCCCCAGGACCACACCCCTGGCCTCCTCCTGGACCTGCCCGAGGTGGTCGGGGCCCCGGAACGACTCCGCGTAGATCTTGTAGACGTCCTCGGTGCCCGACGGGCGGGCCGCGAACCAGGCGTTCTCGGTGGCCACCTTGAGGCCGCCGATGGCCGCGCCGTTGCCCGGCGCCTCGGTCAGCACGGCGGTGACCGGCTCTCCGGCGAGGGTGTCGGCGGTGACCTGCGCCGGGGACAGCTTGGCGAGGCGGGCCTTCTCCTCGCGGGTGGCCGGCGCGTCGATGCGGGCGTACGCGGGCGACCCGAAACGGGTGGTGAGCGCGGCGTAGTGCTCGGAGGGCGTCTTGCCGGTGACGGCCGTGATCTCGGAGGCGAGCAGGGCCAGGACGATGCCGTCCTTGTCGGTGGTCCACACCGAGCCGTCCCGGCGCAGGAACGACGCGCCCGCCGACTCCTCGCCGCCGAAGCCGAGCGAACCGTCGACCAGGCCGTCCACGAACCACTTGAAGCCCACGGGCACTTCGACCAGCCGGCGGCCGAGGTCGGCGGCCACCCGGTCGATCATGCCGGAGGAGACCAGCGTCTTGCCGACGGCCGCGTCGGCGGGCCACTGCGTGCGGTGCGCGAAGAGGTAGGAGATGGCTGCCGCGAGGTAGTGGTTGGGGTTCATCAGCCCGGCGTCGGGGGTGACGATGCCGTGCCGGTCGGCGTCCGCGTCGTTGCCGGTGGCGATCCGGAAGCGGTCGCGCTGCTCGATGAGCGAGGCCATCGCGTACGGCGACGAGCAGTCCATGCGGATCTTCCCGTCCCAGTCCAGCGTCATGAACCGCCAGGTGGGATCGGTGAGCGGGTTGACCACGGTCAGGTCGAGGCGGTGCTGCTCGGCGATGCGGCCCCAGTAGGCGACGGAGGCACCGCCGAGCGGGTCGGCGCCGATGCGCACCCCGGCCGCCCGTACCGCGTCGAGGTCCAGCACGCCCGGCAGGTCCGAGACGTAGGCGTCGAGGAAGTCGTACCGTCCGGTGCCGGGGGCGGTGAGCGCCTTGGCGTACGGGACGCGCCGCACTTCCTTCAGACCGCCCGCGATGATCTCGTTGGCCCGGTCCTGGATCCACGAGGTGGCGTCCGAGCCGGCCGGGCCGCCGCTGGGCGGGTTGTACTTGAATCCGCCGTCGCCGGGCGGATTGTGCGAGGGGGTGACCACCACGCCGTCCGCGAGGCCCGAGGTGCGGCCCCGGTTGTGGGTGAGGACGGCGTGGGAGACGGCGGGGGTGGGGGTGTAGCCGTCCGCGGTGTCGATCAGGGTCGTCACGTCGTTGGCGGCGAACACCTCCAGCGCGGTGATCCTCGCCGGCTCGGACAGGGCGTGGGTGTCGGCGCCGAGGAACAGCGGCCCGTCGGTACCCTGGGCCCGGCGGTACTCGCAGATGGCCTGGCTGGTGGCGGCGATGTGATCCTCGTTGAACGAGACCGCCAGGGACGACCCGCGGTGACCCGACGTGCCGAACGCCACCCGCTGGCCGGGCTCTGCCGGGTCGGGGTGCAGCGCGTAGTACGCCGTCACCAGGCGGGCGACGTCGATCAGGTCCTCGGGCTCGGCCGGCCGGCCCGCTCGCTCGTGCTGCATGCGCCTACTCCTCCACATCGGATCCGCTCGGTCGCCCTCCCATCTTCTCCTGTCCGGTGGGACGGGTCCGACGCACCCCGGCACCCCGGTCTTGGCACTGCGCCTTGTCCGTCGCCGCACTTTGCCCGTCACCGCACCTTGTCCGTCGCCGCACTTGCCCGTCACCGCACCTTGGCCGGCGCGGCGTGGCGCGTCGCGGTGGTGGGAGGGCCGGTGCCAGGGTGGTGCGGATGCGTTCCCACCCACCCGCGGGGGAGCCGCCTTGGTGGCCCGCCGCTCTGAACACGCCTCGGCTGCTGCTCCGCCCGGTGACCGCGGCGGATCTGCCGGCGATCGAGCGCCTGTGGCGGGACGAACGGGTACGCCGCCATCTCGGCGGGCCGGTGAGCGAGGACAGGATCGCGATCCGGCGCCGGCGGCTGCCGGGAACGCCGGGAGCGTTCGCGGTCGAGCAGCGGGCGACGTCCGCGGTGGTCGGGCTGGTGACCGTCGAGCCGTTTTCCTACCGGGGCGGGACGGAGGTCTCGTACACGCTCCTTCCCGACGCGTGGGGGTGCGGACTGGGGCGGGAGGCCGTCGCCGAGGTGATCCGCTGGGCGCGGAGCCTGCCGGACGCACAGCCGATGGTGGCCGTCACGCAGAGCGCGAACACCGCTTCCCGAAGCCTCCTGGAGGCGGTCGGCATGCGGCCCGGCGACGAGCTGGTCGAGTACGGGGAGCGGCAGACGGTCTACCGCCTTCCCGAGTGACTTCCGCGGGGGCGTCGGCGCGTACGGGTCTAGCCGGGACGGTTGAAGCGGGCCCGCCACAGGTCGCGGAGCAGGGCGATCTCGGCCATGTGGTGGATGAGTTCCAGGTTGGCGCCGGCCAGTACGGAGACGAACGGGTCGTCGGGGTCGGAGCCGTAGGGGTACTGCGAGAAGCCGACCGTGTCGAGCTGCTCGTCGGTGACGGCGGCGACGCTCTCGCGCCAGCGGTCGATCACCGCCCAGAACCGCTCGAGCGCCAGGTCGGCGGAGGGAGTGAAGTCGACCAGCAGCTTCGGCTCGTGCCGCCGCTCGCCGAAGGCCCACTCCCAGCCGCCCGCGAAGCAGAAGTGCAGGTGTCCCAGCCGCCACGCGATGGTCGTGACCGGCGTCTCGTCGGGCTCGGGCTCTCCGGTGTGGGCGAGGACCTCCTCGACCCGCTCGACGCTCACGCTCCAGTCCTCGGCGATCTTGGCGACGGTCATACCGCCGGCGGACTGCCGGGCGACCTCGGCGTACTCGCTCGCGGGGATGTCCGGGGCGCCCAGGTCGAGCACCCACTCGCCCGGCCCGAAGGCCCTGGGCGTCGTCGCCTCGTCACGGCGGCGGATCGACCAGCAACCGGGCACCGGCTCCCACAGGTACTCCTCGTCGCTGAGGCCCGCCAGCCGCACCTGAGCCATCTCCCGGGCGTGGTCGAACTGCTCCAGCAGCAAGCCCAGACGGTCCGACCGTGCGCCTTCGGTCCCCATACCCGGTCCCCTCGCGGTCGTGGCGCCCGCTTCACGGCGCTCCGGGCGGAGGCTAGTGGCTCACCCGCACGGGCGCGACCGAATTCCTCGCCGCCGCACACCACACGGCCCGGAGGGAGCGGTGGGTACGACACCGAAGGGCCCGATGGTTCATCCGCGGGCCTGGAGATACGCCTCCAGCTCCGCCGCCCCCGTGAGCATCGCCCGCGAGCGGGCGGACAGCCGGTCGTGCCAGTCGCGCAGCGCGGATTCCAGCGGCTCCGGCCCGCCGGCCGCCCGCACTTGGGCGATCAGCGGGGCGATCTGCTGCAACGGGTAGCCGCCGCGCCTGAGTTGGTGGGCCAGCCGGGCGTCCCGCACGTCGGCCTGGTCGTAGACGCGGTATCCGGTACGGGGGTCGCGGCGCGGGCGCAGCAGCCCGGCGCGCTCCCATGTGCGCAGTGTGGCGGGCCGGATGCCGAGCCCCCGCGCCAGCGGGCCGATGAACGTGTCGGCGGGCGGCCCGGACACTGCCGTCGGCGTCGGCATGGATTCCAGGTCGCGGAGGGCGCGTTCCACGGCCTGGAGGGTTCGGCGGTCGTCGAGGAGTTGGGCGTGGCTCTCGTCGATGAGGCGGAACGCCTCCTCGGCCGCGCCGTCGTTCACCGCGCGCATGACCGAGGTGGCCGTCCGGTGGCCGTGGCCGGGCACCAGGGCGAGGAAGGCGCGCAGGGCGCACGCGTGCAGTGGCGTATAGGTGCGGTAGCCGTGGGGTGTGCGGTCGGCGGCCGGCAGGATGCCGACCGCCTCGTAGTTCCGGACCGCCTGCGTGGACAGACCGTGGCCGCGCGCGAGGTCGACCGGCCTCAGCCGTACTCCGGTTTTAAGGTTTTTCCTCATTGCAGCCCATGATTCTGCCGATACCCGCGAGAAAAGCTTCAACCGAGAGTTCAACGATAGCGTTGAAGGCATGGTCACTGACATCAAGGACATCCCCCATGCCGTCGAGGCCGCCGCCGTCATGAGGCTGCTCCCGGCCCGGCCGCGGATGCTCGCCCTGGGCGAGCCCACCCACGGCGAGGAGACTCTGCTGGACCTGCGCAACGACCTCTTCCGGCAGCTCGTGGAGCAGGAGGGCTACCGGACGATCGCGCTCGAGAGCGACTGCGTGGCGGGTCTGCTCGTGGACGCCTACGTCACCTCGGGCGAGGGCACGCTCGACTCGGTCATGGAGGACGGGTTCAGCCACGGGTGGGGCGCGTCCGCGGCCAATCGCGAACTCGTGCGCTGGATGCGCGCGTACAACGACGGCCGGCCCCCGGCCGAGCGGCTCCGCTTCGCCGGTTTCGACGGCCCGCTGGAGATCACCTGCGCCGCGAGCCCCCGGCAGGTCCTCACCGCACTGCACGGCTACCTGTCGGCCCACGTAAGCCCTGACCTGCTCCCCTGCACCGCCGAAACGCTCGACTCCCTGCTCGGCGCCGACGAGCGCTGGACGAACCAGGCCGCGATGAGGGACCCGTCCCAGTCCGTGGGGCGGTCGGCCGAGGCCGGGCAACTGCGGTCGCTCGCCGACGACCTGGTGTCGCTGCTGGACGAGCAGACGCCGCACCTGCTCACCGCGACCTCGCGGGAGGACGTGGACCGGGCGCGCCTGTACGGGCGTACCGCCACCGGCCTGCTGCGCTACCACTTCTGGATGGCCGACACCTCACCGGGCCGTATGGCACGGCTGGTGGGGGTGCGGGACCGGATGATGGCCGGCAACCTCCTCGCGCTCGCCGAACGCGGCCCGGCCCTGGTGTACGCCCACAACGGCCATCTCCAGCGGGCCAAGAGCACGATGCGGATGGGCGGGCTGCCGGTGGAGTGGTGGTGCGCCGGCGCGCTGGTGAGCACCGAACTGGGCGAGGACTACGCCTTCCTGGCCACGGCCGTCGGCACGATCCGGCACCAGGGCGTGGACACCCCGCCCGCGGACACCGTCGAAGGAATCCTGTACGCGCTCCCGGAGGACCACTGCGTCGTGGACCCCGCCCGGCTGGCCGACGTCCTCGGCGACACCCGGCCCGGTCCGCGCGTGTCCCCCTGGTACGGCTACGCCTCTCTCGACCCTGCCCACCTGGCCGGCATCGACGGCATCGTGTTCGTCAAGGACCTCCCGCGGGGCTGATCCGCCTGGGACACGAGGCTGCTGCCCGGCACGCCGACCCGCCACGGTGTGACGCATCCGCGACCGGTCAGTGGCGGACCAGGCCTGAAAGGGAAGACACCTGATGCCGGATTCCCGGAACCGTCCGCCTGTTCGTCCATGACCCGGCCGGGTCGTGACGGCGGGCGGCCGGTTCCGGGCACCCTCAGCAGTCGGGAATCACCCTGCCGCTGTTGTCGCGGGCTTCGTCGTTGCCCCAGCGGGACAAGTAGTAGGCCGAGACGAACTGGTTGGCCGGCCCGACGTCGAGGTCGGTCCTGAGCCACCAGTGGTTGTAGTTGCCGGCGCTGTCACGGATCTCGCGGCCCCACGCCTTGCAGAACACGTAGTTGGTGCCGGCATAGAGGGTGCCGGTCTGCGTGGTGCTCGTCGGCGAGGAGTACCCCGGCGCGTTGGCGAAGGTGTCCACCCAGTACTTCGTGGCACCCCCGCAGCCGTTGTCGCTGGTCAGGTACTTCTGGTGGTAGGAGCCGGGGTACGGGGCGAGCGAGGCTCCGTTGATGCGGATGGTCTGGCCGACGCCGTTGTAGAGCTGCTCGTAGTGGATGTGGGCGCCCGAGCTGTTACCGGTGGAGCCGGTGGTGCCGACCGACTGCCCCTGGGCCACGGCCTGACCGTGGCTGATCGCGAAGGAGGCCAGGTGGAAGTAGTACGTCTTCCACCCGCCGCCGTGATCGATGACGACGTAGTTGCCGGCGCCGCCCGCCTCGTAGTAGCGGTAGGCGGTGCCCGAGGCGGAGGCCAGTACGGGGGTGCCGGCCGTGGCGCCACCGTCGGTACGCACGAAGTCCAGGGCGAGTCTGACCTCGGCCGAGTGATGGCTGTAGGTCCACCTCTGCCCGCACGGGTACGGCGCCTTGAAGTTGGGTGCCGCCTGCGCCGACGGCGCGGTGATCAGGCCGACGAGGAGCGCGGCCAGGACCGTCAGGACGATCCTCAGATGACGCATCAAACCTCCTGGGTGTGGGGAGTTGCCGACGGGCGGGAAGGGATCGGCAGTGACACCTCGCCCCATGTCGGCCAAGCTTCTGGCGTGTTCATGACAGACGATACTGACCAGGCGGGCCGCCGAACAGATGCGGTACGAGGCGCTGGACGTACTGTTGGCGGTCGGTTCAGCAGGGCCCCCGGCCCGCCGTCAGTGGAACACCGCAATCGGACGCTCCAGCAGCGTCTCCCGGGTCCGTGGGTCCCAGCTCGTCACCTTTCCCAGGCATATGGCCCGGAACTGGCCCTCGGGCAGGTCTCTGCCCGGTGCCAGCACTCCCTCGCGCCGTAGCTTCACCCGGAGGTGTGCGGTTCGTTCGCCGTCGCCGTACGCCGCCCGCATCACCAGCGTCTCGTGGGAGACGCTCTCGGCCTTGAAGCGGCCCCGGACCATGACGAAGTCGTGTATTTCGGTGAGCGTCACGAAGTCGTCCCCGGTCTCGTCGCCGTGGGCGAGTTGTGCGGTGAGGGCCGCGTTCGGGGTGACGTGCACGCCGTCGGACAGCAGCTGGACGTCGACCAGGGCGTCCTCGCGGCGGAACACCGACAGGAGCAGGCCCACCACCGATATGGGCTCGCTCTCCTTCACGTAGCTGACGAAGACCTCCTTGGTGCTCTCCCGGCTCGCGCTGAGCCAGGAGATGAAGGGCAGGCTGGCGATGATGCCCGCGGTCAGGCTGCGCCGTTCCTCGACGGCCTTCGTCAGCGCCTCCGTGTGGTTGCCGAACTTGTAGTGGTCCATGACGGCTTCGCTGTCGAGGTAGATCGGGCTCAGCGCGGGCAGAGGGACACTCCGCTCCCGCCGGACGCGTCGTACGCGCCGCAGGAAGCGCGCGAGGGCGCCGCCCAGCAGGGTCAGCACACCGGCCGCGGCCACCAGCCACAGCACCATCCAGTCCCACCACTCGCTCCACCACACGCTCTCAGTGACAGCCACGGATCTCCTTGAACGCGGTGGACAGGGACGACTTCCGGGCGTCGACGACGCGCCCGCCGGTCAGCGAGGCCACCCGGCGCAGTTCCGCCCCGTCGGCGTCCCCGAAGTACACCGGGTAGGTGGGCACGGCGCGGGACGCGGCCGGGCGTGCGCGATAGCGGTCGTAGAAGGCCGCCGGGCCGAGACCGGCGTTGTTCTCGCCGTCCGTCATCAGCACGATGGACACCTTCCGGCCCGGTGCGTCGGCCAGCGCACGCTCGGCGGTGGCGTATCCGTGGTCCAGCGCGGACCACACGGCCGTGGCGTCGTCGTAGCGGCCACGGGAGACGAAGGCGCCGAGGTCCGCCAGGTCGCCCCGGTCGCGCACGGTGACCGTCCGCCGGTCGAGTACGCGGCCGCCGAAGCGCACCACGGTCAGCACCTCGCCCTGGTGGAACCGCGCGAACTTGCCGGAGGCGGTCGGGTCCGCGCCGCTGAGGCCCGCGAACGCGGCCCGCAGCGCCTCGGTCCGCGGGCCCCGCATCGACGTCGAGAAGTCCAGCAGGAAGATCACCTGGTCGGTGCCGCGGCGCCCCGGCTCGCCGTAGTGGTCGAGCAGGCGGTCCAGGACGGCGGGGTCGTCGGGGAAGTACAGCGCGTTGCCCACGGACGCCCGCAGCCGCTCGTCCCGGGGCACGTCGGTGTTGACGGGGCGCCGCAGGGTGCGCCGCATCAGGTCCTTCTGCTGGTCGGGGTCGGTGAGCCAGGCGACGACGCGGTCGTAGGCGGCGCGGCGGGCGGGGTCGAGGAGCAGCAGGGGGAAGTCGGACAGGACCGTCCCGTCGGCGGGCCGCACGATCTCCAGGGGCCGCGCCAGCCGTCCCGACTCGTTGAGTGCCAGCAGCTCGGACTCGTACGTGATCAGCGCGTTCGTCCGGCCGGGACGGTCCACGAACGTGTCGACGAGGTCGGAGGAGGTGTCCGCGGTGAGCGTCTGCCCCGAGCGGAAGCCGCGCAGCCGGTCGCAGCCCACGTCCTGCGGGCGCAGGGCGCCGCCGGTCGCCGCGGCGGCGGTCGCGACGCCGACCAGGGCCGCCAGGCCGCTGTCGGCGCGCCGCGGGTCGGCCATGCCGAAGCGGACGGTGCCCGCGGCGGCCGCGTCGGCGAGGTCGGCCCACGACAGCCGCTTGCCGGGTTCGGAGCCGCGCAGCTGCCGTGCGGCGTCCGGCGTCAGTCCGACGACGACCGGCGAGCGCATGATCGGTGTGCTCTGCAGGCCGACCGTGCGCGTGCCCCGCGGGTCCTCCTGCTTGAGCCGCAGCCGGAAGGGGCGGTCGGAGGACAGCCACGCGAGGTCGTAGGAGTGGCGGCCGGAGACGAGGGCGTCACCGGCCTCGTCGGTCGACCGGTAGTGCATCTCCAGATGGACACCGGTGTCCCGCCTCAGCCCTTCCAACAAGGGCTCCATGTCGGCGAGTTCGCCGCTCGCCATGACCCGCAGCGTGGTCCGGTCGCTGTCGCCGCCCGAGCACGACGTGAGCGTGGCGAGCGCCGCGAGCAGCGCGAGGGACAGCATCAGGGCCAGCGCCGGTGTGACGGCGCGCCGCGCGGTCACGGTGCTTCCTTGCCGGTGGCCGGCTGCGGTACGGCAGGGCACTCCCCCACCCTCTCGATCATCCGTTCCAGCAGCCCGAGCCGGGGCAGGACGGCCTTGGTGTCACTGTCCGACAGCACCGGCACCTGGATGCCGCGTTCCTTCAGCAGGCTGTCCAGCGTGCCGACGGCCGGGCTGTCGGCGTCCCGCACCCGGAAGCCCAGCTCGGTCGCCCGGTGCTGCAGTTCGGGGTCGTCCGAGATCAGCCGGCCCAGCCGCTCGCCCTCGGGGGTCAGCGCGATGAGCTGCGGCTCGGTGACGAACCGCACCGAGGGGTAGAGCAGGACCCGGTCGTCGTCCACCTTTCCGGTCTCCGCCTCCGTCGCCAACTGGTGCGCGACGAACTGGTGTTCATAGATCACGGCGATCGGCGCGATGCTCTTGCCCTCGGGAGAGACGTACGTCTCGTTCCGCTCGGAGGACGGCAGGCCCTGGTCGTTGAGGAGGAGTTTGATGCGGTCGGCGAAACGATCCGCCTCCTCGCGGCTCTGCGGCACGGTGGCGCCGTTGCGCACGTACGAGACGAGACCCAGGTAGGTGCCGGCGGAGTTGGATTCGCAGATGTCGGAGGTCTGGGCGAGCACCTTGTTGTGGTTCTCGATCCCCTGCCGCTCGATCTTCAGGTCGTGCCAGCGGGTGCCGTCCTGGGCCTTCTGGAGGAACGGCTCCATCTTGAGCGAGTAGTACAGCGGCTCGGCGCCCTCGGGGGTGCCGGGCATCGGCTCGGCCAGCTTCGCCGCCTCCAGGGTCCTGGCGTACTCGCGGTACGTGCCGAGCACGATGGGGCTGACGAACGGGCGGAAAGTGCTCGCCGGCCGTCCCTCGGCCGCCCGCTTCCTGGTGATCAGGTCGGCGGCGGGCTGGCCCGAGGGGAAGACGATGTCGTAGCTCTCGTAGTTCTGCGTGGCGATGCCGCGCGAGCCCATGCGGGTGAGGTGCACGGTGAAGCCGTGCTTGGCGAGCAGCCTGCGGACCTCGGGGTCCTGGAAGAAGTCCGACTTCGAGGCCATCTTGGCCTCGATCGTGATGATGCGCCGGAAGGGCAGGTCCGTGTGCCCGCTCCCTATCACGGGAATCGCGCAGACGGTCGTCACCAGGGCCGTCGCCAGCGGCAGCACCCGGCGCCACACCGGACGGCGGGCGGGCACCGGCACGGGCGCCGGCCCGCGGACCCGGATGCGGGGCTCCTCGGTCTGCGGTGCACTGTCGGTGTCGGTGTCGGTACGGTCAGCGGCCACCCGAATCTCCCCCGTGAACGGGCGAAGAGCATCGGACGCCGTGTCGACAAGCAACGGAACCATCAACTACACGCGCTTAAACGGGAGGTGAATATCCATCAGCTCCCGATGCCCGTCGGGCGGCACCAGTCACCCAGCGCTCAGCGACCGCCCTCCGGGGCCCCTGCCGGCCCGGGCCCCCGGAGGGCGGAGGGGACGACCGTCACCGGCGGGTGCGCAGCCGGGACAGGAGCCGCTGGGCCTGGGCGCGGCGACGGGGGTCGGACGCGGTGCGGCGCGCCTGATCCATGGTGCGCCGCCCCTGCGGGGTCCGCGCGAACTGCTTGATGCGTGCGATCAAACCAGCCATGACACTCCTCCATCATTCCTGCCGGGTCCGGCACCCGGTCTCATGTGACCCTCTACCCTGTCACCGCAGGTCCATCCCGCTGGGCGTCCGGCAGCCCCGCCCATTCGGCCCAGCGCGTACCGTCACCGGTGGGCACGGGCACGTGTCCGGGCTTTGGGCTTCGCCGTGGGGCTGATGACCGCGCTGCTGATCGGGGACGACGAACCCGGTGGCATCCGGGCCTACTGCTGCGCGGGGCGAAGAGGGCGGTCGCCACCTTCCTCGCCACGAACCCCGAGCGGCCGTGAGCAAGCACCGCGGCCCGGTTCCGGCCCCGGTCACCTGACGAGGGAGCGGCCCGTCGGTGTCAGTCCCAGGGTGCGGGGGGCTGATGCCTGTTCCTTGTCGAGGCCCTGGAGGATCTCCCGGGCGGCGGGGTGGGATCGCAGCCCGGCCACGTGTGTGCGATGTGCGCTGTCATCCGGGTAGGACGTGATGACCACGACCACGTTCTCTCCCGTGCGGACCGGGAGCCGGGCGAAGGTGTTGGGGGCCGTCTCGGTGGCCAGGACGGCGAGGGGCGCGGGTCCCGTCTCGCGGAGGACGGGGAGGAGGCCGTCCCGGATCAGGTCGTGGGCGTCCGGGTGGCCGGGTGGGAAGGACCACACGGTGGCGGACACGAAGCGGTCCGGTGCCGGGCTGCCGACCGGGGGCCGTTCGGCCGGGCGGACGGTGACGCCGCTCTCGGGCGACACGGGCCGCAGCAGCAGGACATCGTCGGAGTCGACCATGGTGTCGTTGGCCCGGGGCCCGTGCTCGGCCCAGACGGGTCCGCCGTAGAACGCCGTCAGGGCGCGGTGCCGTACCTCCATGTCCGGGAAGCCGCGCAGCCAGACGAAGCGGTCCGGGTCGTCCAGGTCGCGGAACTGGCCGAGCACGACCATCCCGGTCTCTTCCTGCGTCTCGACGAACTCACGGTCGAACAGTTCGATCAGTTCGTCACGGCGGCCCGGGCGCAGCGTGTACTGGCGCAGCTCGATCACGGCGGGGCTCGTGGCGGGGTCGGTGGGAGGCACGGCGGGACTCCTGTTCCGGTGCTCTGGTGCGGGGTTTCCTGAGTGCTCTGGCCCGCGAAGGGGCCCGGCTCGTTCGGCCGGGCCCGAGGCGGAGCCGGGCTCGGGCCGACGCTAGGGGAACCGTGTGCCAGGTGCTGTCAGTGTTTCCGGGGAGAATGCGGCCATGTCTGCCGAACGCCTGCTGTCGCTGCTGCTGATGCTGCAGACCCGTGGCCGCATGTCGGCGCGGGCGATCGCCGGCGAGCTGGGCGTGTCGGTGCGGACCGCCTACCGTGACCTGACCCGTCTGCAGGCCGCCGGCGTCCCGGTCCGCGCGGAGCCCGGCCCGGGAGGCGGCTATCAGCTGCTCGACGGCTATCGCACCCGCCTCACGGGGATGAGCGAGGGCGAGGCGCGCGCGCTGTTCTTCGCGGGGCTGCCCGGCCCCGCCGCCGACCTCGGTCTGTCGGCGGAGGTGACGGCGGCCCGGCTGAAGCTGCTCGCCGCGCTGCCGGCGGGACTGCGCGAGGCGGCGGCGCGGACGGCGGCGGTGTTCCACCTGGACGCCCCCGGCTGGTACCGGGCTCCCGAACCGACGCCTCATCTGTCCCTGTTCGTGGACGCGGTGCTCACGCGGCGCGCGGTGGACGTGCGCTACCGCCGCTGGCGCGCGCCCCACGAGGTGCGGCGCCGCCTCCACCCGTACGGCCTGGTGCTCAAATCCGGTACCTGGTACCTGGTGGCCGCCTCGGAGAGCCGGATCGCGACCTACCGGGTCACACAGGTCCTGGACGCGGCGGTGTGCGACGACCACTTCGACCAGCCGCAGGACTTCGACCTGGCGGCCCACTGGACGTCCTACCTGAAGGACTTCCAGTCACGCCGCTTCACCGGCACCGCCACCATCCGCCTGTCACCGCACGGACGCCGGCGCCTGCCCGACAACCTTCCCCCGGAGGTGGTGCGGGCGGTCGCCTCCACCGCGACCGCCGTCGGGGAGGACGGATGGGTCGAGGCCGTCATCCCCATCGAGAGCACCGACCACGCGTGCGGCGAGCTGCTGCGGCTCGGCGTCGACGTCGAGGTCGTCGCACCGGCCGAACTGCGCCGGGCCATGACCGCCGTCGTCGGTGTCCTCGCCCGCACCTATGGGGCCCGCTGAAGAAGGGACACCACGCACCACTCGTTCTCCCTGGACGACGCCGCGCGTGACACTCCGGCCGGGGATTGCGCTGTAAGCAGTGGGCCCTCGGCAGGCCCGGAGTGTCGGCGGGAGCCGGGTACCCTGGGCTCGCCGCACCCCGAATCACGACTGATCGTAGGATTTCGGGCCGTGCGGTGTCTTGGTGTCGCAACGACGTGGGGTGGGCGGGCAAGTGCTCTTGGCGGATCGCTACCAACTGGACGAGCTGCTGGGACGCGGTTCGATGGGCGAGGTGTGGCGGGCCACCGACCAGCTCCTCGGGCGCCGGGTCGCCGTGAAGCTCCTGCGCACCGAGGAGGCGACCGACACCGAGCGGTTCCGGCTGGAGGCGCTGACCGCGGCCCGCCTCAACCACCCGCACGTGGTCGGCGTGTACGACTTCGGCTCCGACCGCGACCGGCTGTTCCTGGTGATGGAGTACATCGACGGCTGGAGCCTGGCCGAGGAGCGGTCGTTGCGCGGCGTTCTGCCTCCGCAGGAGGCTGCCGCCCTGGCGGCGCAGGTGGCCGCCGGTCTGTCCGCGGCGCATCGGCACGGCGTGATCCACCGGGACATCAAGCCCGCCAACATCATGCTCACCACCGACCGCACCGCGAAGATCACGGACTTCGGGATCGCCCGCTTCGCCGACGAGGCCGACCGCACCCTCACCGCCACCGACAAGATCGTGGGAACCGCCGACTACCTCGCTCCCGAACGCGCCCTCGGCCGGTCCGCCGACCCCGCGTCCGACATCTACTCGCTGGGCTGCGTGCTGTACCAACTCCTCACCGGCCGGGCGCTGTTCCAGGGCGCGACCTCGCTGGCCGTGGTGCAGCAGCACGTCGATGCCGTGCCGGTACCCCCGGACAGGGTGCGGCCCGGCATACCCCAGCCGCTGTCCGACTACGTGCTGCGCCTGCTCGCCAAGGACCCCGCCCAGCGGCCCACCGCCGACGACGTGGCCGACTGGCTCAACGCCCGGCAGTGGGAGGGCTCCCCGGCGGAGCCGGTCGGTGCCGCAGCCGCGGCCCCGCCGCCTCCGGCCGCCACCGCGTCACTGCCACTGGGCTCCGCGAGCGCTCCCCCGGCCGTCCCTCCCTCCCCCTCCCCCTCCCACTCGCGGCCGCGCAGCCGGGGCGTGCTGGCGTCCAAGGCGGTACTCGGTGGTACCGCCGTCGTCCTGTTCGCCGGGGCCGCCGCTGTCGGCGCGTCACTGAACTCCGGCGACGACACTCCCGTACCGCCCGCGTCACCGGCCCGGACGACCGTCACGACCGTCACCGCGACCGGACTCCCCAGCGCCACGCCGTCCTCCCCCACACCGTCCTCCGCCACTCCGTCCTCCGCCACTCCGTCCTCCGCCACTCCGTCCTCCGCCACACCGCCCTCCGCCACACCGACGCCGGCCTTCCGGGGCGAGGACCGTCAGGAGGACGACAAGGACCGCGCGCGTGAGGGCAAGCACGGCAAGGGAAAGGGCAAGGGGAAGAAAAAGCACTGACCGTACGTCGCGTATGAGCTTGCCGTCCGGTCAATGCATGACGCCCGAACCCTTCCTCATCCCTTGACACCGCGATTGGTCCAAACCAACTTGGTTGCGCACTCCCCACACACCCTGGTACTCCCCCGCAGCCCCAGCACTCCCGAACACCTCCACCTCTCAGGGAGATCGCGTGCGCACGACTTTCCTGCGGCGCTCCAGACGCCGCCTGCTCGCCCTGCTCGGCACGGCCGCCCTCGCGTTCACCGGGGCCGTCGCACTGCCCGGTACCGCACAGGCGGCCAACACCCTGTCCAACCCCGGCTTCGAGTCCGGCGCCCTCTCCCCCTGGGCGTGCTCCGGCGGCCTCGGTTCCGTCGTCTCCTCCCCCGTGCACACCGGCACCCGCGCGTTGGCGGGCGCGGTGAGTTCGAGTGACATCGCCAAGTGCAGCCAGACCGTCGCCGTCCAGCCGAACACCACCTACGCCCTGAGCGGCTGGGTGCGCGGCTCGTACGTCTACCTGGGCGTGGACGGCGGTGCCTCGACCTGGACGTCGTCCCCGTCGGCGTACAGCCGGCTGAGCCTGTCCTTCACCAGCGGGGCCACGCAGACCCGCGCCACGGTCTACGTCCACGGCTGGTACGGCCAGGGCAGCTACCACGCCGACGGGTTCAGCCTCGACGGGCCCGGCGGAGGCGGCGGCTCGGACACCCAGGCGCCAACCGCGCCGAGCAGCCTGCGCTCCACCGGGAAGACCTCCTCGAGCGTGTCGCTGGCCTGGAACGCCTCCACCGACAACGTGGGCGTCACGGCGTATGACATCTCCAGCGGGTCCAGTCCGGTGCTGACCGTCTCGGGGACGAGCGCCACCGTCAGCGGGCTCTCGCCGAGCACCTCCTACACCTTCACCGTCCGCGCCCGTGACGCGGTCGGCAACGCCTCGGGGGCCTCCAACTCCCTTGCGGTGACGACGGACGCGGGCACAGGCGGCGGTACCGGCTTCAAGCAGGCGGCGCCCTACCTGTACCTCGGCTGGGGCGATCCACCGAGCGCGACGTCGGTCATGAGCGCCACGGGCATCAAGTGGTACACGATGGCGTTCATCCTGTCGTCCGGCGGCTGCAACCCCGCGTGGGACGGGCAGCGCCCGCTGACCGGCGGCAACGACCAGGCCGTCATCAACTCCATCCGCTCCGCGGGCGGCGACATCGTGCCGTCGATCGGCGGCTGGAGCGGCAACAAGCTGGGCCCGAACTGCTCGACCGCCGAGGCCCTCGCGGGCGCGTACCAGCGGGTGATCGACGCCTACGGGCTGAAGGCGATCGACATCGACATCGAGAACTCGGACGAGTTCGAGAACGCCGTCGTGCAGGACCGCATCCTCAACGCCCTGAGGATCGTCAAGGCGAACAACCCCGGCCTGCGCACCATCATCACCTTCGGCACGACGACCACCGGGCCCACCTACTGGGGCAACCGGCTGATCGAGCAGGCCAAGGCGCTGAACGCGAACATCGACGTCTTCACGATCATGCCGTTCGACTTCAACGGCGGCGCGGACATGTACGGCAACACCGTGAACGCCACGGAAGGGCTGAAGAACAAGCTGAAGTCCACGTTCGGCTGGGACGACGCGACGGCCTACGCCCGTATCGGTATCTCGGGCATGAACGGGCTGAGCGACCAGCAGGAGCTGACCTCGACCGCGGCCTGGACACAGATCCGCGACTGGGCCAACTCCCGGCACATCGCCCGGCTCGCCTTCTGGTCGGTCAACCGTGACCGGCCGTGCCCGGGCGGCGGTGTGACCGCCCACTGCTCCGGCATCAGCCAGGGCAACTGGCAGTTCACCTCGATCACGGCCGGTTTCACCGGCTGAGCGCGGAGTGGGGGCGCCTCGGGTCACGCCGAGGCGCCCCCGTTCACTGCCGGGCGGACAGCCGGCGGGGCTACGTGAGGTAGGCGAGCGAGGGATGGACGGCGGTGTAGCCGTCGACGAGCCGCCGGGCCACGTGCACCGAGTCCACCAGCGGGTGCAGCGCGAACGCCTTGACCGCCGCCGCGCGGGAGCCCGACCCGGCGGCCGACAGTACCTCGCGCTCCACCGCCTTGACCGCGCAGACCAGGCCCGTCGCATGGGCGGGCAGCGGCTCCACGGCCACGGGGTGCGCGCCGTTGGCGTCGACCAGGCACGGCACCTCGACGACCGCCTCGGAGTCGAGGACGGACAGTGTGCCGCGGTTGCGGACGTTGAGGATCAACGTGGTGCGCTCGTCGCGGGCGACGGCCCGCATCAGGGCGAGGGCGACCTTCTCGTAACCGCCGGACAGGTCGTCCTCGTCGCGGTCACCGGCCCCGGCCGTCTCCCGGTTCTCGGCCATGTAGGTGGCCTCGCGTTCCGCGCGGGTGTCCTCCCAGATGTGCAGGGCGGGTGCGCCGGGGTCCGTCATCCGCGCGTAGAAGCGGGCCTGCTGGTCGTGCAGGAAGGCGCCGCGGGTCTTCTCGGCCTGCTGGTAGGCGCGGACGGTCTCGCGGTTGAAGTAATAGTAGTGCAGGTACTCGTTGGGGATCGCACCGAGCGACTGGAGCCAGTCGGCGCCGAACAGTCTCCCCTCCTCGAAGGAGCCGAGCAGGCGCGGGTCGGCGAGCAGCCGCGGCAGTTCGTCGCGGCCGTCGACGCGCAGGCCGCGGACCCAGCCGAGGTGGTTGAGGCCGACGTAGTCGATCCACGCCTCCTCCGGGTCCGCGCCGAGCACCCGGGCGATACGGCGGCCGAGGCCGACCGGCGAGTCGCAGATGCCGATGACACGGTCGCCGAGGTGGCGGGACATGGCCTCGGTGACCAGGCCCGCCGGGTTGGTGAAGTTGATGACCCAGGCGTCCGGCGCGAGGCGGGCCACGCGCCGGGCGATGTCCACGGCGACGGGGACCGTCCTCAGGCCGTAGGCGATGCCGCCGGCGCCGACCGTCTCCTGGCCGAGGACGCCCTCGGCGAGGGCCACGCGTTCGTCGTTCGCCCGGCCCTCCAGTCCCCCGACGCGGATCGCCGAGAAGACGAAGTCGGCGCCGCGCAGTGCCTCGTCGAGGTCGGTGGTGGCGGTCACCCGGGGCGCGTCCGGAACGTTCGCGGCCTGCTCGGCCAGCACCCGGGTCACCGCGGACAGCCGTGCCGCGTCCAGGTCGTGCAGCACGACGTGGGTGACCCGGCCCTCGGCGCGGTCGCCGAGGAGTGCCCCGTACACGAGCGGCACGCGGAATCCGCCGCCGCCCAGAATCGTCAGTCTCATGTCTGCGCCTTTCCCGCCACGACGCGGCCTCGCCGCCCGCCTCGCCCGGTGCCGGGGGCGCGGACAGCGGGGGTTGTCCTCGGTGAGGGTGAGCCGGTGGCGTCGCCTTGCCGGCACGGCATGAACCCTACTCGTCACTCGTGATCACTCCGGCGCGCGATCTGCCCGACGACGACGTCCGCGCCGCCCGCACCACCGCCGTCTGTGCCTGCCTGCTCGACCGTGACTGCACGCGACTGCCGAAGATCCTGCGATCGGTCCGCGAGTCCGCCCACGATCCGATGGCGCCGCACCGCCGCGCCCTCAAGGAGTACGTGCTCGGCCCGGACCGGCCCACCGCCGTGGAGCGGTTCAACGCGGCTGTCAGTGCCCTGGCCGGCAAGGCCGCGGCGCAGACGGCCGAAGCCCGCGGGGAGCGGCGGCCGGACCTCGTGGTGCCTTCGCAGCGGACCGGCTCGGGCACGGGCGCGGCGGAGCCTGGGGGCACAGGCCTGGCCTCCGGCGACCCGGCCGGGTGAACAGCTGCTTCCCGGCCCGGGGGCGGGCGTGCGCCGCTGGAGTACCGTGGAGGTATCGAGGGTGTCGCGCACACCGCTGACGTGCCGGTCCGTGCACGCGCCCCCGGCCGGGAGGGCCGCGATGGATGCATGGCTGATGTGGCTGATCGTGGCGGCGGTCCTGGTGCTGGCGGAGATCTTCACCCTCACCGCCGCGCTGGGCATGCTGGGCATGGCCGCGCTGGTGACCGCGGGTGCCGCCGCGCTCGGCATCCCGGTGGCGCTCCAGTTCGTGGTGTTCACCGCCGTCGCCGCCGTCACGCTGCTGTTCCTGCGCCCCGTCGCGCTGCGGCACGTGCTCCGGCCGCAGCGTGAGCGGTTCGGCGTGGACGCGCTGATCGGCAGCACCGGCTACGTCGTGACGGAGGTGACCGGCCGGGGCGGGAGGGTCCGCATCAACGGCGAGGAATGGACGGCCCGCGCCTACGACGAGACGCTGGTCATTCCCCAGGGGGCCGGCGTCGACGTCATCGAGATCAGCGGCACGACCGCCTTCGTCTATCCCCGGGACTGACCCATGGACATTTCGGCCCTGCTCATCGCCGGCCTGATCGTCGCCCTCATCGCGGTGTTCACCGTGGTGCGTGCGGTGCGCATCGTGCCTCAGGCACGCGCCCGCAATGTCGAACGGCTCGGCCGGTACCACCGCACCCTGACCCCCGGTCTCAGCCTCGTCATCCCCTACATCGACCGGGTCCATCCGGTGATCGATCTGCGGGAACAGGTCGTCTCCTTCAGGCCGCAGCCGGTCATCACCGAGGACAACCTGGTCGTCGAGATCGACACCGTGCTGTACTTCCAGGTCACCGATCCGCGGGCGGCGTTCTACGAGATCGCGAACTTCCTTCAGGCGGTCGAGCAGCTCACCGTCACCACGCTGCGCAACGTGGTGGGTTCGATGGACCTGGAGAAGACGCTCACCTCACGCGACACCATCAACAGCCAACTGCGGGGTGTGCTGGACGAGGCCACCGGCAAGTGGGGGCTGCGGGTCAACCGCGTGGAGATCAAGGCCATCGACCCGCCCCAGTCCATCAAGGACGCGATGCAGAAGCAGATGCGGGCCGAGCGGGACAAGCGCGCCGCGATCCTCGGGGCGGAAGGGCAGCGTCAGTCGCAGATCCTGACCGCCGAGGGCGACAAGCAGGCCGCGGTCCTGCGTGCCGAGGGCAACCGGACCGCCGAGATCCTGAAGGCGGAGGGCCAGTCACGGGCCATCGACGAGGTGTTCCAGGCCGTGCACCGCAACGACCCCGACCCGAAGCTCCTCGCCTATCAGTACCTCCAGATGCTGCCGCAGCTCGCACAGGGGCAGGGCAGCAGCTTCTGGGTCATCCCCAGCGAGGTCACCTCGGCGCTCCAGGGTGTGTCCCGCGCCTTCGGCGAGGTGCTGCCCCAGTCGCCGGCCACCCGCGACAAGCCCGACGACGGCAGGTCCTCCCAGGCCGCCGACGACGCGGCCCGGGCGGCGGAGGCCGCCGCGGAAGCCCTCGCGGACGCCGCCAAGGCCGACCGCCTGGCGACGGGCGGCACGCCGGGGCAACAGCCGCCGAGGTGACGCCCGGCGGGCACCCAGGTGGTACGCCCGCCCGGATGACGCGTGCGGCCTGGGAACGTCAGTGGCCCAGGGCCCTGGCCAGTTACTGCTTGTTCATCGAGGAGCGGCCCTCGATGCCCTTGCGCTTGGCCTCCTCGTACAGTTCGTCGCGGGTGACGCCGGACCGGGAGCCGCCGCCCGAGGACGTGGAGCCGCCACCCGAGGACTTCGACCCGCTGCGGCGGGACGAGGGGCTCTTGCTCGATCCGCCGCCGGAGGACTTGGTCTCGCCGGACTGGGACCGCTGCTTGTTGACCGTGCGTGCGGCCATCTCCTTGGCCCGCCCGGTCGACGCGCCGCGCTCCTCGGCGCTCTCCTTGATGTGCTCGTACTGGCGTTCCCGCTTCGAACCCGATCCCTTGGGCATCGCAAACCCACCTTCCGTTCGCTGCGCTGTCGGGGTTTCCGCTTCAGCGGCGGCAAAACCGGCGACGTCACCCGTGGCGGGGCGAGGCGGGGAAGGACGTGGCCGTCCCAGGTGGATGGGTACTCGTGCGGGGGCACTCCCGACGCGGGGACCCACGAGACGAGGACCGACGACGCGAGGACGGTACCGCGATGACCGAGTACGAACGTTCACGCACGATGCCCGCCCAGCCCGAGCACGTCTTCGACGAGGCCGCGAACGTCGGCCGGCTGGACACCTGGCTGCCGGACGCCCTGCACGTGGACCACGTGGACCCGGAGGGACTTCCCGCCGTCACCGTGCACGAGGACCGCACCGACGAGGACACGTCCGCCCTGTTCCGTGCCCGGCGCGACCAGATGCGCCTCGAATGGGGCACCCGCGACCAGGGCAGCTACGCCGGCTGGCTCCAGGTCGCCGGCATCGGCAGCGGCGGCAGTGAGGTGACGGTCCACCTCTCCTTCTTCGACGAGGGCCACGACCCGGGCGAACAGGCCGTGTCCGAGGCGCTGGACGGCAGTCTGCGGCGCCTGGAGGAGCAGGTGCGGCTGCGCGTCGGCAACACGGCAGGCTGACCGGCTCGCGGGTCATGGCACGCGCCAAGCAGTACGCCGTCGCCGCCTCCGGGCAGTGGACCGACGAGGAGGAGGGCCGCCGTCGGCTGCCCGCCGGGGAGGTCCACGCGTGGCAGCCCGGCATGAACCAGACGGTCTGCGGGCTGTCCCTCAGCCGCTCCCGGCTGATCCGTTTCTCGCACGTCACCTGGACGGACACGTTCCCGGAGTCCGGCGGCGCGGCCGACCGAGTACGGCGGCTGTGCCCGCGCTGCGCCTCCGTCGCCGGACGCCGGGGCGGTGACGCACGTCCCCGGTGGCACCGGACCAATCCCCGGCCGTGAGGGCCGTACCTCCCGTACCTCCCCATGTCCGGACCCGGTGACCACCGTCAGGGCGTCCCAGCGCCGCCCGGCGCCTCGTACTTCAGGACGAGCAGCGCGATGTCGTCGGTGCGTTGCCCGATGTCGCTGCGCTCCCGCAGCAGGCTGTCGATGAGCCGGTCCAGGTCCCGGTCGTCGGCGTGGGTGAGACGCTCGGCGAGCTGGGCGATCGAGTCGTCGAGGTCGGCGCCCGGTCTCTCGATGAGGCCGTCGGTGTAGAAGGCGAGCAGCAGCCCCGGGGTGAGCGGGATCTCGGTCAGGGGGTAGGCGGCGTCGGGGTCGATCCCCAGGAGGGGGCCGGGCTGGACGGCGACGGGCCGGGTGTCTCCGTCGGCCGGGCGCAGCAGGGGCGGCGGGTGGCCCGCGCTGGCCAGGGTCGCCACGCCGCGGGTGAAGTCGAGGTGGGCGTAGAGGCAGCTGGTGAACAGGTCGGAGCCGAGGTCGTGGATGAGCCGGTTGATCCTGGCCAGGACCTGGCCGGGGGCGGTGCCGGCGGTGGCGTGGGCGTGGACGCCGGTGCGGACCTGCCCCATCAGCGCGGCGGCGGCGACGTTGTGGCCCTGGACGTCGCCGATGACGGCGGCGACGGTACAGTCGCCGAGCCGGATCAGGTCGTAGAAGTCGCCGCCGATGTCCATGCCCTGAGTGGCGGGCAGGTAGCGGGCGGCGACGCGCAGGCCGGTGATCTCCGGGAGGGTGTGCGGGAGCAGCGCCTTCTGGAGTCCGTGGGCGATCTCGTGCTTGGTGTCGTAGAGGCGGGCGCGGTCGAGTGCCTGGGCGATGAGCCCGCCGAGGGAGGTCAGGACGGCGCGTTCCTCGGCGGGGAACTCGTGCGGGCTGTCGTAGGACAGGACGCAGCAGCCGACAGGGCGGCCGGAGATGATCAGCGGGAGGAAGGCCCAGGCCTGCTTGCCGCTGATGAAGGGCGCCTCGGGATAGGCGTCCAGCATCTCTTCGGGGTTGGCGTAGAAGGCGGGGATGCCGCTGCTGAGGGCATGTCCGGCCGGGGTGAGGGTGGTGTCGAGGGGGAGGCCGTCGAGCCGTTCGACGGTGGGGGCGGGGTAGCCGCGGGATCCGGTGATGCGCAGCCGGCCGGCGTCGACGGCGGACAGGACCAGGCCCTGGGCGCCGAAGGCGGGCATGATCTGGTCCGCGACCAGGTCGATGACGTCCTGGACGCCGACGACCTCGGTCAGTGCGGCGGCCAGGTGCGTGAGCTGGTAGAGCCGCCCCGCGCGGGAAGGTCTGTGGGTGCGCCGGGACTGCGGCGGCGCCGAGACGGACGGTGCCTGTTCCCCGGTGCGCACGATGCGGACGCTGATGCCGCTGGCGTCCGGGTAGAGGTGGAAGTCCAGCCACTGGTCCGGCGGGCGGCACGCGGTGAAGAAGACGGGCTCACGGCTGAGCACCGCGGCCCGGTAGCGGTCCTCGACCAGGGGGTCGTCCAGCCAGCGCAGGGACTGCCACGGCAGGGTGCCCAGCAGCCGGTCGGCGTCGCAGCCCAGCAGCTCGCAGGCGCCGGACGTGAGATACGTGAAGCGTCCTTGCAGGTCGAGCGCGCAGCTGCCGCCGGGCAGCCGCTCGGCGAAGTCGGCGGCGGCCAGGGCCGGGCCCATGGTCGAGCGGCCCGTTCCGGCGGGCAGCACCCGGGGCCGGTCGCGGATCGGGCTCCCGCCCCGCTCCACGACCTCCTCCAGCGTCCGGGCCAGGCGGCGGCAGCTCGACGCGATGTGGCCCCGCTCCCGCCCGGTCATGTAGGGCGGACGCGTCGCCGGCCACAGCAGCAGCAGGGCGCCCCACCTGCGGGCTCCGGTGAGCGGCGCCGCGACCAACGACAGGGGGTACGGCAGGGCGACCGCGGTACGGGGGTAGGAGCGGGCCATCTCCTCCTGGCTGCCGACCCACACCATCCGGTCCTCGCGGACCGCTTCGGCCACCGGGGCGGGCGCGGACAGCGGCACCCTCAGCCAGGGCGCGGCGAGCTCGGCGGGCGCCCCGCACAGCGCGTCCAGCACCAGCACCTGCTCGTTCGGGGGGAGCAGGTAGAGGGCGCCGATGGACGCACCGGTCCGGCGCACCGTCTCCGCGAACGCGACGTCGAGTTCGTCGGTTTCGCCGGTGTCGGTGGCCGGATCACCCGTGCTGGTCACCAGGCACCCCCAGCGTCGGAATGGAGTGTCCCGGGTGGTGGCGGGCGGCCGTACGACCCGCTCGGTGCGCGGTTTTCCGCATGCGGACGCACCCGTCCTCACCCATGTGATGACGCTACGCCCATGGGCAGCGGTCGGCACGTCCTCCCACGGGGGTGCCACGGGGGCTTCCTACGGGGGTGCCTCCACAGGGTGCCTCCCCGGGGGTGGCCGAATCGGCAGGAAGCCCCATGGGCCCCCGGATCAGGTGATCCGGGGGCCCATGGGCACGGACGCGGCTGCGTCAGTGGGAGGCGGCGTGCAGGCTCGTGCCCAGCGCGAGGCCGTTCTCCGTGCCCACGCCCGTGGCGTCGGCGCAGATGTCCACCACCGGCGTCTCGACGAAGAGGCCGCCGGAGCCACCGACGGCGAGTCCCCCGGAGATCTGGTCCAGGTCGGCATCGGACATCTCGGCGGTTTCGACCTGGTGGCCAAGGTTCATAGCGCGCGGTTCCCTTCCGGTAAGCACTTTTGAATCGCACGGTTCGCCTGATTCCCGGAACCGGGACGTTTTCCGGCGAGCCGTGCCAGGTGCAGGATCAAAGCACGCGTCCAAGGGGACGGCCAACTGATCGGAGGTCGATCCGACTTCACCGCACGGGACGGCTTCACCTGCGTGGTTGTGCGGTGACCGGACCCACCGAATCCTTCACAGGGCCTGCCGTTCAACGGCACCGGGGAGTCGGGCCCCGCCCTTCCGGAAAGCCGCATTCCCGCGCCAAATCCACCATGTCCGCAGGCGGTCGTGACGACTGTTCAGTTCTCGTGAGCGGGCCTCCGAACAGTGTGCAGATTTCCCGGATGTTCGGCACCGGGCTTCGCGCTCACGGCGGAGCGCCGGACGGGCCCCGGCCGACTTGGGCCTTCGAGGACTGTCCGGATGCCGCGGAGGGCAGAGCACTCTCGACCGGCCCTGAGGAGTTCACGTGACCTACAGCCCGCCCGAGAGCTGGGACGCGCACTACGCGAGCGGCAAGACGTTCCGGCCCCTGGGTGACGCCGAGCGCCGGCTGCTCGCCGAGCACGCCCCGGCACCCGGCGGTGGGCGGGCCCTCGACATCGGCTGCGGGATCGGTGAACTCGCCCGCCACCTCGCCGCCGGCGGCTACCGGGTCGACGCCGTCGACCACGCGCCCACCGCCGTCGCACTCGCGGCGGCACAGCCCGGGAACGACGGGGCGGTGACCTACCGGGTGCTCGACGTCGAGCGGGACGGACTGGACGCACTGTGCCCCGCCTACGACCTCGTCGTCCTCCGCCTCAGCTGGGCCTTCCTCCGCGACCGCACCCGCGTCATGAGCCGGATACGCGAACGCCTGCGCCCCGGCGGCACCGTCTGTGTCATCACCCCGGTCGCCGACACGACGCCCCGCGGCAGGCGGAGCGTCGCCCTGGACGAGGACGAGATCGCGCTGCTCCGCACCGGCTGGCGCACCGCCGACCGCCACGACGCCGACGGACTCGCCGTCGTCGTCCTGCGCGACCCGGCCCCCGCCGAGGTGACGTACGCGGGCAGGGGACAGCCCGCGCCGCACGCCCTGACCGGCGTGGGCGTCGTCGTCACCGACCCCCACGGACGCGTGCTGCTCGGCTGGTCCCGGCGCGGGGTGTGGGAACTGCCCGGAGGCAAGAACGACGCCGGTGAGGACTTCCTCGACACCGCCGTACGGGAGTTGGAGGAGGAGACCGGGCTCAAGGCCATCAAGGCGCGTCTGCGGGCCCTGCTGCTGGACTCCACCCACGGGGTCCCCCGGATGACGGCAGCCGTCCGCGTCGTCGCCTACTCCGGCGAACCGGTGGTCGCGGAGCCGCACGTGATCCGCCGCTGGGAGTGGCACGAGCCCGCCGACCTGCCCGCCCTCGGCCGGCCCCTGTTCACGCCGAGCGCGCATGTCATCGACACCGTGTGGCCCGGTCTGCTCACCGGGCTGCCGCGGGTGCACCGCTATCCCCTCGCCTGACGGCGCCGTCACACACCCGAGCCGCCCCGGGTACACATGACCGTGGCTCAGCACGAGTCGCACAACGCTCGTCCGCCGGGTCGAACACACACACTGTGAGGTCACAGCCAGGGTGACGTGAGTGAGGAGATGACGCCGACGGGGAACAATCGGGTCCACTCATCCGTACTATCGCCATCCAAAGGTGTCGGGGCAGCACATACTGCCTCGGCACACACGAGACGTGAACCTCCGTGCGGATCGCCGCGCTTCACCAGTTGTGCGCGGACACGCCGGGGCACCACCGCGAGGAAGGTCAGCATCATGTCCGAGAACACCACGGCCGCCGGCGAACTGGCATCGCAGTACGCCGCCCAAGTGACCGGCGACCTGGAGCGCAACGTCAAGGAGCAGGAACGTATCAGCGCGGAAATCGCCGCCCTGCAGGAGCAGTTGGTGACACTGCAGCAGGACCACGCCGTGCTGGTGAACATGCAGCAGGCCCTCGGTGTCACCCCTGTCCAGGTGCAGCCCGCGACCGCGCCCGCCACGGTGCCCGCGCCCAGGACGAAGGCCGCCCCCGACCGGGCCAGGAAGGGCACGCGCGCGAAGAGGAAGACCACTGCCGCGCCCGCTCCGGCCAAGCCGCAGGCCAAGAAGCCGGCCGCGGGCAAGGCCCCGGCGAAGGTCACGGCCACCGCATCGGCGTCCGCCTCGAAGACCCCATCCAGGGCCACGTCGAGGACCACCTCGAAGAGTGCCCCGAAGGCCGCCTCGCCGACCCTGGTCGAGCTCGTCCGGGCGCACCTCGCCGAGCAGGGCGAGCCGCGTTCGGCCGCTGAGGTGTCGACCGCGCTGGGCCAGGCCCACGCCGACCGGTCCTTCAAGACGACGGTCGTGCGCAACACCCTGGAGAACCTGGTGGCCAAGGGGCAGGCCCAGCGCAGCAAGCAGGGCAGTTCGGTCTTCTACACCGCCCCCGACGCTGCGGAGCAGCAGACGTCGGAGCCGCAGAAGCCCGAGTCCCCGTCCGACGCGGCGAAGCCCGAACAGTCCGCGTAACCGACCGCGTTCGCACCGGCCGGGGCCTGGGCCGCGTTCACCTCACTCGCTGCGGCACGTACTGTGCCCAGCGAGGTGGGTGAACACGCCGAGCCGCCGGCGGCGTCAGGGGCGCCAGCCGTACTGCGGGGGGATGCGCACGTCGCCGCCGAGTTCGCGGGCCGCCCGCCGTGCCCAGGTGGGCTCGCGCAGCAACTGACGGCCGATCAGCACCGCGTCGGCCTCCCCGGCGGCGAGGATCTTCTCGGCCTGTGCGGGGTCCGTGATCTCACCGACCGCTGCCACCGGCATCTGCGTCTCGCGCCTGACGCGGGCGGCGAAGGGCACCTGGTAGCCGGGGCCGGCGGGGATGGTCACCCCGGCCGCGTTGCCGCCGGTGGAGACGTCCATGAGGTCCACGCCGTGCTCGGTCAGGACGCGGGCGAGGGCGACGGTGTCGTCCTCGGTCCAGCCGTCGTCGCCCAGCCAGTCGGTGGCGGAGATGCGGAACAGGAGCGGCAGGTCGTCCGGCCAGACCTCCCGTACGGCGTCGACGACCTCCAGGGCGAACCGGATGCGGTTGTCGAAGCTGCCGCCGTAGGCGTCGGTGCGGCGGTTGCTGTGCGGGGAGAGGAAGTTGCCGATCAGGTAGCCGTGGGCGCCGTGGATCTCCACGACCTGGAACCCGGCGGCGAGGGCGAGCCGGGCCGAGGCGCGCCACTGGCCGACGATCGCCCGGATCTCCTCGACGCTCAGCTCGTGCGGGACCTTCAGGCCGGGGTACGGCTCCGCGCTGGGGGCGAGCGGCTGCCAGCCGTGCTCGTCCGGGCCGACCGGGGCGTCTCCCCTCCACGGCTGGCTGGTGGAGGCCTTGCGGCCGGCGTGGCCGAGCTGGATGCCCGCGACGGTGCCCTGGCTCTTGAGGAAGTCGGTGATCCGGCGCAGGCCGTCGGCCTGTGCCTCGTTCCACAGTCCGAGGTCGTGGGGCGAGATCCGCCCCTCGGGCGATATGCCGGTGGCCTCCACAATGATCAGCCCGGTGCCGCCTGCCGCGCGGGCACCGTAGTGCTGGAAGTGCCAGTCCGTGGCCACGCCTCGCGCCGGGCCCTCGGGGGCGGCGGAGTACTGGCACATCGGCGGCATCCACACGCGGTTCGGGATGGTGACGGAACGCAGGGTGTACGGCTCGAACAGGGAACTCACGGGAAACTCCGGGCGGTCGAGGGGGCGACGGCGCGAGTGCCGCCGCCTGACGTTGCACGAGGAGATATTAATACCTCGCACATACCCGCTGGAGCAATAGCCTGCGCATGCAATCATTTCAGGGCAAGGGAACACCCGGGTTCCGGCGCGACACGGCCGGAGGCGGTGCGTCAGTCGCAGTAGCTCTCCAGCGTGCCCCGTCGCCGGACGTCGAGGGTCGCGCAGTGGAACGAGCCGCCGAACGGCGCGTAGTGCAGCAGGTCGCACGGGATGGGCTCGAAGCCCCACTTCTCGAGCGCGCGCAGCATGCCGGTGTGGTGCCGCTCCGCGATGACCCGCTTCTCGTCCACCATGAGGACGTTCATGCTCAGCCACCTGCCGCACATCGAGGTGATCCTGAGCAGGCGGTCGTCGATCGGATCGGGCTCGGGGGCGACCAGGATGTCCCAGGACCGCAGGGCCTCGGGCAGGCGGTCGACGTCGACGTACTCGGGATTGACCAGGGCCTTGCCCGGCGCGAGCAGGACGAACGTCGTGTCGATGTGCATGGGGGTACGGCAGCGGCTCTCGATCTCGTGGACGCGGTAGCCGGGACCGAGGTGGCGGCGCACCCAGTCGATGCCCGTCCGGTTGGTGACATTGCTGCGCGTGACGAACAGGTCGCGTCCGGCCCGGACGAAATCCGCCGCGTCGAAGACCGGCTCGAATTCCGTGAGGATGTAACGCATGGGCTCGCCGTCCCCGGGGACGCGGAAATCCCGCTCGAAGAGTTCATCGGTGAGCTGCGGTTTCGGCGCCGCCGTCCAGCGCGCGCCGCGCCGGAAGTAGTCCTTGAGGATCTCGCGGTAGGAGTGGGTCTCGAAATACCGGCACGGCCAGGCCATCGGGGTCTCGATGATCTCGTCGCCGATGACGAGCATGCTGTCGCGCGGGCAGGTGTTGCAGAAGCCGCGCGAGGACCAGTCGGGGGTGCTGAAGCGCTGCTTGTGGTCGACCGCCTCGGGGCGCCGGACCGTGACACCGAGGGACTCCAGCAGCGCGATGAACTGGTCCAGTTCCTGCTGCGCCTTCTCGACCATGACGCGCGGATAGGCGAATCCGGCGGCCAGGCCCTGCAATCGCGCCGCCCAGGTGGGGATATTGCAGGTCACGACAGGATGGCTGGAGGGAATGGTCGCGCCGTCGAGCCGGCCGACGATGATCTCTTCCAGCGGGTCCCACTCATTGTGCGACCAGACCGGCGAACCGAGCGGTTCAGTGGCGTGCGAAGTCGTCGGAGTCGTCGGAATGCCGGGCCTCTGCACTGCCGTCATACTGAACCACTTTCGACGCAGAATCCTGTCACTCAACCTCACCAAAGTGTTACCCGAAGTGAACGGGTACCGCCTGCCGAAGCTCGTACACCCGAGCAGCGGCGGGCGGCCCCCACCGCACGGCCGCCTCCGCTCAGCCCTGTGGGCGGACGTGAAGGTCCAGGCCGGTCGTGCCCGGGGTTTCCGTGCCCGGGAGCAGCCTCATGTCGTGGTCGTAGTCGCCGCCGTCGAGCGTGCGGTACGGGATCGGGTCGTCCGTGAAGAGGCCGTCGAGCCGGTGGCCGTAGGCCCGGGTGGCGGCGGCGAACTCCCGCTGGGGCAGGCCGACCGTGCCGTACACCGCGAACGGGACGAGCGGTGCCATGCCGGTGAACCAGAACAGGCCGTGCTGCAGGGGGTGCAGGACGTCCGTGAGGTCGCCGTGGACGCCCCGGTCGGAGAACGCCGACTGCCGGGCGCCGACCGTCGTCGACAGCAGTGCGCGCCGCCCGCCCAGCGCGCCCTCGGTGTACGGCGGGGGCACGGAGGGGCCGTACGCGAATCCGTTGGTGAACACTCGGTCGATCCAGCCCTTGAGGATCGCCGGTACGGAGAACCACCACATCGGGAACTGCAGGATCACCGCGTCCGACCAGCGCACCTTCTCCTGCTCGGCCGCCACGTCCGCGGTGAGCCGGCCCGTCAGGGTGGCGCGCTCCTGCCCGGCCAGTACGTCGAGGCGTCCGTCCGGGGTGTGGTCGGGGAAGTCGTCGGCGTCCACCGTCGCCTTCCACTTCATCGCGTACAGGTCGGACACCCGCACCTCGTGCCCCGCCGACCTCAGGTGCTCCACCGCGAAGTCGGCCAACGCGGCGTTGAGTGAACGGCGTTCGGGGTGGGCGCTGACGACAAGGATCTTCTTCCGCTGCTGCGGCACGGCTTCGGTCATGAGGCAACGCTCTCCCGCACGCGCGGGATGAGCCAGCACCCTCTTCGACCGTCGGAACGGCGGTCCTGGTACTGCCGGAGCCACCCATACTGGAGACCATGAACGGCGTTGAGGAGAGCGAGCACAGAGACGGTGGGGCCGGAGACGGCGTCTCCCCCGTCGGCCTCATCGACGGCGTCGGTGACACCCGGCGTGCCCTCGGCGGCTTTCTGCGGGCCCGCAGGGGGCGCGTCGCACCGGAGCACGTCGGTATCTCCGGTGGTGGCCGACGCCGGGTGCGGGGGCTGCGGCGCGAGGAGCTGGCTCAGCTCGCCGGGATCAGCGTGGACTACTACGTACGGCTGGAGCAGGGCCGCGCCACGCAGCCGTCGCGCGAGGTCCTCGACGCGCTCGCCCGGGCGCTCGGCCTGGACGAGGCCGAGCGCGCGCACCTCGACACACTGGCCGGGGCCCGCCGCGCGCCCGCGCCCGAGGCCCGGGTCGGACCCGTGCTCCGGCGGATCCTGGACGCGATGTCCGGCCTCCCGGTGTTCGCCACGAACCACCGGCTCGACGTCGTCGCCTGGAACGGCCTGGGCGCCGAACTGATGGGTGGCCTCGGCGACCCGGGCCGCCGCGACCGGAACAACGCCAGGTTCCTCTTCCTGGATCCCGCGTCCCGGTTCGTCCACCCCGAGTGGGAGGGCAGGGCGGCCGAGGCCGTGGGCCAGCTGCGGGTGTCCGCGGGGCGCTACCCCGACGACACGGAACTGGCCGCCCTCATCACCGAACTGTCCCGGCGCAGCGCCGAGTTCCGGCGGATCTGGGCCACCGGTGAGGTCGTGATGTGCGCGGCGGGGCGCAAACGGCTGCGGCATCCGCGGACCGGGCTGCTCACCCTCGACTTCGAGACCCTGCACGTCCCGGCCGCGCCCGGCGAGACGGGCCTGGTGGTGCACGTGTTCAGCGCCGAGGAGGGCAGCAGGGAGGCCGCGGCCCTCGCTCGGCTGGTCTGAGGAGACGGCCGGTGGTGCCCCGGGCCGGGCGCGGTGTTCCCCGCCGCGGTCGTCGCCGCCTCCGGCCGGGCGTGGCGTCCGGCAGCCCGGAGAGGCCTACGCCGCCAGGGCTGCCGGTTCTCCCAGTCCCGCTGCCGCCGTCCGCCACGCGGCCGTCACCGCGCCGTGGGCCTGTGCCGTGCGCGCGGCGCGGTCGCCCGTGGGTATGAGCGGGGCGCTCACATGGACGTGCAGACGCGGGCGGCGCAGCGGTGCGGTGGCCACGCCCGCGAGCTGCTTGGCCGTACTGCCCGACGTGATCCGGCGTGCGCCCGCCTGGCCGACCGGCACGACGGGCGCGCCGGTGCGTTCGGCGAGGCGGGCCAGGCCGCTGCGGAACGGATGGGGCGGGGCTTCGGCGGCGTCCTTGCGGTCGGGGATGCCGCCCTCGGCGTAGAGGAGGACGAGGCGTCCGGCGTCCAGTGCGTCGGCGGCGAGGTCGAGGGCGTGGGCGGCGCGCGGGTCGTTGCGGTGCACGGGGATGTGTCCTTCGATGGCAAGAGCGCGCCCGAGGACAGGGACGCGCCACAGGCCGGCGGCGGCCATGACGACCGGCCGGGCGCCGAGACGGTGCAGCGCGGCGAGTACGACGGCGGGGTCGGCGAGCGAGGTGTGGTTCGCGGCGACGATGCTGCCCGGTGCGAGGTCGGCGTCGGCGTCCGTGGTGACGGTGAGGCGGCCGGCGAGGGGCACCAGGACGTCGGCGAGGCGGCTGAGCATGAGGATCTCCCGGTGTCCGGTGGCGACGAGGTGATCCGTATCGTGGCGTGCGGGTGGTCCGGCCGGCCTGAGCGCTCGTACTCACCTTCGCGCGTGCCGGCTACCCAGAACGGTCGACCGGGCCCGGACCGATGGGTTTTCCGGCACTGCTCCGAGGTCTGTCACGGTGAAGGAAGCGAAGGAACCACCCGGACACCCCCACGCGAACGCGCCGGGCAGCGGGCTCGGGCGGCGGCTCGGACGACACACGGGGAGATACGACCGTGAGCGCGACCACGCCGCAGCCCCAGGGCCCCCCCGCCCCGGCCCCCGCACGGCTCACCGGGTCCTCGCCTCGCGCCCCGTGTGGCAGGCCGGCGTGCCGGCCACGCCGGCCGGTGCCGCCGTGACCGCGGTGTTCGCCCTCGTCCCGCGGGGCGCCGGGGTGCCGATGCCGCCGGTGAGCCCCGGTGCGGCGGAGGCCGCGGAGATCCCGGTGGGGGGTTCGCCGGGGGCGTGCTGCTGTGGTCGGTGGCCGGGTACGTCCTCGCCGTGGCGCTCGCCCGGTGGGCCGGGCGTCCTCGCCGTACCTTCGTGGCGGTGACGGTGGCCCTCACCGTCCTGTCTCTCGCGGGTCCCGTCGTCGCCCCGCACACCGCCCTGTCCACCCAGACCGTGCCTGCCGTCTCGCATCCGGTGGCGGCTGCTGGGTGATTCCGCCGCTGGCGCGGCGGCTGCCCGTGCGTCGCGGCTGACGGGCGGCCTCGGTTCCCGCACTGCCGGGAGCTGCGGCAGCTGGTCCGGCCTGTGTCCGGCAGGTCAGACGGCCTGCCGGACACGCCTGTTCTCGGCCGCTCCCCGGGCCGCCTCGCGCTGCTTGCGGCCCCGGCGCGTCGGGCCCCAGGGCTTGAGGATCGAGACCGCCGTCATGAAGAGGTACGCCGACAGGGAGACGATCGGGCCGAACAGGACGTCGCCGGGGTCCGGCAGGGCCTCTCCCCCGGTGGCGGCGGTGACCGCCGCGTTCACTACCGGGCGCAGCGCGAAGGCTGTGGCGGCGGTCGTGGCCAGGGTCAGCCAGAACTTCGTGCACACCCACCGGTGCCTGGCCAGTCCCCAGGGTGTGCCGAGCGCCAGCAGCAGGCCGGAGAGCAGGGTGAGGAGTGCGGCGGGGAGCAGGAGCCAGCCGGCGGAGGCGGACACATGGACGACGAGGGTGGCCCGGCGTGCGGGACGGTTCAGCTTCACGTCACACACGGTGCCGGGCCGGCGCGGCGCGGGCGTCCGGCAGCGGGAGTAACCCCGGCTACTCACGGCGGCGTACGCGGGAGGTGCACCCCACCCGAGTGGTTCGCAATCACTTCCGAAAGTTTCGTTGATTCCAGACCTCTCCCCCGATCGCCATGACGTGCGCTCCGACCGGAGACTTCGAATCGTCCGATGTTGCAGGGACATGAACTGGGAGGATGCCAGCCATGCCGCCAGCACCCTCCGAGAGAACTTTTCGCAACGTCTGCCGAAACTGTTGACAGTCCAACAACTCACTTCAACACTGGCGGCACCGACGCACCCCCCCACACGAGGAGGACGCATGCAGGAGAACGACGCCTCTGCCCGCCGGATCAGCCGCAGGGGATTCCTCGGCGGCACCGGCGCGTTGGCGCTGGCCACCACGTCCGGGCTGATCCTGCCGGGCACCGCGCACGCGGACACGACCATCACCCGGAACCAGACCGGCACGGACAACGGCTTCTACTACTCGTTCTGGACCGACGGCGGCGGCTCCGTCTCCATGACGCTGAGCAGCGGCGGCAACTACCGCACGTCGTGGACCAATTGCGGCAACTTCGTCTGCGGCAAGGGCTGGAGCAACGGCAGCCGCAGGACCGTGCGCTACTCGGGCAGCTTCTACCCGTCCGGCAACGGCTACCTGACTCTCTACGGCTGGACGTCGAACCCGCTCGTCGAGTACTACATCGTCGACAACTGGGGCACCTACCGGCCCACGGGCACGTACAAGGGCACCGTGACGAGCGACGGCGGCACGTACGACATCTACCAGACGACGCGGTACAACGCCCCGTCCGTCGAGGGCACGAAGACGTTCAACCAGTACTGGAGCGTCCGGCAGTCGAAGCGGACCGGCGGGACCATCACCACCGGCAACCACTTCGACGCGTGGTCCCGCGCCGGGATGCGGATGGGCAGCTTCAACTACTACATGATCATGGCCACCGAGGGCTACCAGAGCAGCGGCAACTCGAACATCACCGTCAGCTGAACGTGCAGTGGCGGGGGGGGGGCGCCCCCCCCCCGGGGGCCCCCCCCCCGCGCAACCCACACCCACCCCCGCTGCGGCGGGGGGGGTGGCGCGACGGTCCCCGACCGTCGCGCCACATCGCCGTCGGCGTGGTCAGCCGACGCAGAGCACGAGCAGGCACAGCTCCCTGGGGTCCTTGGTGGCCGGCGGTGTCGTCGGTTCCTCGGTTCCCGGGCCCGGGCTGCCGGCGCCGTCGTTGGCGGGCGGCGGCGTCGGCGTGGGTGTCGGCACCGGCGTGTCCGCCGTGCCCGAACCGTCTGTGGCTCCGGTGCCCGTGGACTCCGTGTGGTCACTGACGGACGACACCGTGGTGGTGCGCTGCTGCGGGGCCGACACCTCCGTCGCGGGAGCCGGGGCGGCCAGGTCCGGACGGCTGATCGACGGCGCGGTGCGGGCCGGACCGTCGGCGTGCCGGCTGGTGCGCTCGGACGCGGGAGGCGTGGGCGTCGAACGCGGCGTCTCGGGTCGCGTCGTCGTCGGGCCGCCGTGCTGCCCGTTCGGCTCCTCCGCGTTGTCGTGGCTCGGGTCGAGCGGCGCGGCGGCGGCACGCGCCCGGTCGCCGGGCTGCTGGTCCATCGCGACCATGGCGACGCTGCCGCTGACGAGGGCGACCGCGGTGGCGACCACGGCCCGGCGCTGGTTCTTCTTCCAGCGCGCCCGCTGGCGGCGCCGCGCGGCACGGCCCTCGGTCACCGGCTGTGCGGCCACGACGTCGTCCGGCTCGTCGCCGGGGTCGCCGTCCTGCCACACCTCGAAGTCACCGGGACCGCTGTCCTGCCACGGGCCGGCGTCACCGGGGCCGCTGTCCTGCCACGTGTCGAAGTCGCCGGGCCCCGTCCCGGCCGCCGCACCCACCGCCGTCGTGACGGTCGAGGCCGGAGCGGCGGGAAGGCAGGCGGCCGGATCGATGTCCGGGGCATAGGCACCGCACCCGGGGCACACCAGGGCCCCGTTGAGGTGCCGCCGACACGAGGAGCAGTAATCCATCTCCGGTCTTCCTGAGTTGACACGCCGTCGGCCCACGGACCGCGGCCCGGTCACGTTCGTATGAAGAATCGAGCGATCAGTAACGGTAACGACGCCCCGGTGACACTGTGTGCAGACCGTGTGAGGCTCCTGCGGGGATCTCCCGGGTGCTCTTGGCGCAGGTCGGCCCCTTGCCGGGGCCGGATTCGCCACCCGTGGACGGGGCGAGTACGGCGGAGCCGCCCCCCGCCACCGCGCCTAGACTCGGCCCATGTCAAGGGAACTCTCGCCTCGGCTGGCGGAGATCGTGGACGCGCTGCCTCTCACGCCCCGGGCGCGGGTCCTGGAGATCGGATGCGGGCCGGGTGCCGCCGCGCGCGCCGTCGCGGCACGGCTCGACACGGGGCACATCCTGGCGATCGACCGTTCCGCCAAGGCGGTCGCCCAGGCAGAGGCCGCCTCCGCGCGCGAGATCGCGTCGGGCCGCATGAGCGTCCGCCAGGCAGCGGTCGAGGACTTCGTACGGGAACCCGGTGAGGGTCCCTTCGACATCGCCTTCGCCGTACGGGTCGGCGCGCTCGACGGCCGCCACCCGGAGGCGGAGCAGCGCGCGCTGGCACGCATCGCCGCCGCGCTCGCACCCGGCGGCCGGCTCTACGTCGACGGCGGCCGTCCGCTGCGGGAGGTGCCGTTGCCGGGCCGGTAGCGACGGCGCGGATCACGCCGGTGGCGGCGCCGGGAGTACGCCGGTGGCGGTGGCCGGGACGCCTCGGTGGCGGAGGCCGGGGACCGCGCCGGTAGCGGACGCGGGAACCAAGCCGGTGGCGGCGGACGGGACCGCCTCGGTGGCGGCGGGCTGAATCGGGCCCGGCCCACAGCGTCCCCGGGCCAGCGCGCGACACCGGTCGGCCGCGGCCTCAGCGGTGCCTTCACACGGGCTCGCGGTCCGACGCGGGCCACACGTAGGGCAGGTCGTCCGGCACGCCCGGGAAGAGACCGGCGTAGGTGTCCGGGTCCTTGCGGACCAGAGCGGACCGGTGGCTGCGGTGGAAGGCGTCGTCACCCAGCCAGGGCGGCAGCTCGTGGCCCGCGGCGAGTTCCCGCTGGTCACGCACCGGCCGGCCCGGACGGTGCACGGCGAGTTCGGCGACGAGTTTCGCCGCACAGCTGTCCTGGTGCCCCAACTCGCGCCAGACCCGGCAGACCTCCAGTCCGTAGCGGACCAGCGCCTCCTCGTAGCCGGTCCACATGCGTACCGCGGGGTGCCGGCGCCAGGCGTAGCCCGGGACGGTGAGGCCGCGCAGCACCTGCAGGGCCTCGACGCGCTGTTTGCCGAGGCGGCGCCGGTCCAGGACGAGCGCCGACTCCCGGAAGCCGGGGTGGGGAAGGAACGTCTGCATGTCGTGGTCCGATCCTGGGGCGCGTCCACCGGTCCTGCGCGGCGGCTGCGGTCGGGGTGTCTCACGGCTCCGGCCGTGCGGTCACGCTGTCGGCCCGGCCTCCGGCGCCGAGCGGGCCGGTGGCGTGCAGGTCCTGTCGGGCATCCGGTTCGGGCAGGGCGTGGCGGGTCGTGCGCAGCACCACGGGCGGCAGGGCCGCGCGGGTCACCTGCGCGAGGCGCAGCCAGCCGGGCACGTAGACCGCCGTACACCGTCGCTCGGCCGCCCGCGTCAGCCGGGCGGCGGCCACCTCCACGGGGTCGACACGGCCGGCCGGGCCCGGCATCCGCACCCGCAGTTCGCGCAGGGCGGCGTACCGCTCGCCGTCGCGGATCATGTCGGTGTCCGTCCAGTTGACGTAGGCGATGCCCACGGCCACCCCGTGGTGTGCCACTTCGGCGCGCAGCGCGTGCGCGAAGGCCTCCACGCCCGCCTTGGAGGCGCAGTAGGCGCTCATCATGGGCACGGCTCCGAGGGAGGCCAGGGAGGCGACCTGGAGGTAGTAGCCCGCCGTCTCGATCAGGTCCGGCAGGAAGGCGCGGGCGGTGTGGGCGCTGCCCGTGAGGTTCACGTCGATCACACGCCGCCACGTCGCCGGGTCGGTGTCGGCGAACGGCCCGGCCGCCGCGATGCCCGCGTTCGCCACCACGGCGGAGGGCCGGCCCAGCCGGGCGCGCACCTCGCCGGCCGCCGCGTCGAGCGCCGTCAGGTCCGTGACGTCGACGTCGAACGCGAGCGCGGGTACGGGCAGCGCGGCCGCCAGCGCGTCCAGGCGGGGTTTTTCGTGGCCGAGCAGGGCGAGCCGGGCGCCGCGCCGCGCGCACTCGTGCGCCAGTGCCGCGCCGAGCCCGCGCGCGGCGCCGGTCACGACGACGGTGCGGTCAAGCAGAGGGCTGTCGCGGTGGTGGTGCACGGGACTGCCGCCGTGGTGCAGCGCACTGCCGCGGTGGCGCAGGGGACCGTCCATCACGTCCACCTGGTCCTTTCCCGGCCCGGCGCGGCGTGGTCGCCGCCTGCGGGCCGCCGCTCGTCACCGGGCCCGGGGTGCCTTCCGGCCGGTCCGGTCGCGGCGCAGCATGGCCCGCTCGAGCCGGACGCGTCCGGGTGGGCGGTGCCGGCGCAGTGCGGCGCGCGCGGCGTTGGCTCCGGGTGCCCCGTGCACGCCGCCTCCCGGGTGGGCCCCGGCCGAGGCGAGGTACAGCCCGGCCAGCGGGGTCTCCGGCCGCCCCGTGCCGGGCAGGGGGCGGAAGAAGAGCTGCTGGTGGATGGCGGTGGTGCCGCCGTTGATCGCGCCGCCGTGCAGGTTGCTGTTCAGCGCCTGGAGCGTCGGCGGGGCCAGGATGCGCCGGGCCCTGATCAGCGAGCGGAATCCGGGCGCGAAGCGCTCCACCTGCCGCTCGACCCGGTCGGCCATGACGTCGGCCTCCCGGGTGTCCCAGGCTCCGGTGAGGCCTTCGTCCCCGGCGTCGGACCGCACCTCGTGGGGGACATGCGTGTAGGCCCACGCCGATTCGGTGCCCCGGGGCGACCGGCTCGCGTCCGAGGTGGTCATCTGGCCGAACAGGGTGAAGGGACGGTCGGGTACCTGCCGCATGGCGATCTGGGCGGCGAACCGGGTCAGCTCGTCGACGCCGTCCGCGAGGTGGACCGTTCCGGCACCCGCCGCCTGCGGCGACCGCCACGGCACGGGGCCGTCGAGCGCCCAGTCGACCTTGAAGGTGGCGCAGTCCCACTGGAAGCGCCGCAGGTCCGCGAGCAGCTGCCCGGGCAGGTCCGCGGGGTCGATCAGCCGGCCGTACAGCGCGGGCACGGACACGTCCGCGAGCACGGCGCGGCCCGCGGAGACCGTCGCGCCGTCGGCCGTGCGGACGGCGACGGCGCGCCCGCCGCGCACGACGACCCGGGTGACCCGCCGCCCGCAGCTCAGCACGCCGCCGCGCGTCCGCAGGCGCCGCACCAGGGCTTCGGTGAGCGCGCCCGAGCCGCCGGCCGGCACCGGAAATCCGTGGGTCTGGCCGAGCATCGACATCAGCCAGCCGAAGCCGCCGCTCCCGGCCGCCTCCGGCGCGAGGTCGGCGTGCAGGGCGTTGCCCGCGAGCAGCAGCCTGCCGCCCTCCCCGCGGAACTCCTCCTCGCCCAGCCTGCGCACCGGCAGCACCAGGGCGCGGGCGAGCCGGAGCCCGCCGGAGCCCCGCAGCCGTACCGCGAGCCGGGCGGTGGCCCTGACCGGCGGGAACGGCGTGAAGAGGGCGTCCAGGAGGTCCGGCTCCAGGCGGGTCCACATGGCGTGCAGGCGGCGCCAGGCGTCCCCGTCCCCGGCGGCGAAGGCGTCGAGGGAGTCGGCGGTCGTGCCGATGCCGCGGTCGAGGACCGCGCACCGGCCGTCGGTGAGCGGGTGGGCCAGCACGTGGGGTGCGTGGCTCCAGCGCAGGCCGTGCTCGTCGAGCCGCAGCCGGGCGAGGACCGGCGACGCGGCGGCGAGCGGGTAGAAGGAGCTGAACAGGTCGCTCACGAAGTCCGGGCTGACCCCGCGGTCGTGGCGGACCGCCCCGCCGGGTTCGGGCTGTTCCTCCAGGACCTCGACGCTCCAGCCGGCGTCCGCCAGGACGTTCGCCGCCACCAAGCCGTTCGGTCCGGCCCCGATGACGACGGCGTCAGGCATGTCCGGCACCTCCCGGGGTCACCAGCCGGTCCGGGTCCGTGCCGTCCGCGGCCCGGTCCGGCCCGTCGGGCGTCTCGCAGAGCCGGGCGAGCCGGGCGAGCATGGCGCGGTGGCGCACCTGGATGAGCGCCTCGATCCCCACGTTGTGCAGCATGCCGCCCACGCCGCGCAGCGGGTGCTCGTCCACGATGATCAGGCAGTGTTCGCCCCAGGGCCGCAGCTCCATGGAGATCCGCGCGGTGCCGAGGATCCCGGCGTGCGCCTCGAGTTCCAGGGCGGAGCCCGCCACGCAGCGTCTGACCACCGTCTGGTTGCCGAGCCGCACGGGGCCGAGGGAGACCTCGTAGGCGATCGCCGCGCCGACCTGCGGCCACTGTCCGCGTTTCGGGTGGGACGCCGCCGCGCCGACCACCCACTCCGCGTACCTGCTGCCGTCCGCGATGACGGACCACACCCGCTGCGGACTTGCCTTGATGAGTCGATGACGCACTGCCACGGGCGTCTCCCTGAGGTCCGTCGTTACAAGACCACCCCTGAGTTCCCTCCAGGCTGCGGCTCAACCGAAGCACCCGCCACGTCCCGGTACGCGGTCCGGGCGGCCGGGGCCGTCAGGCCAGCAGGTCGAGGAGCGCGTTGCCCTTGTCGGTGAGGTGCAGCCGCACCTGCTGGCCCTGACGCTGCCTCAGCAGCAGCCCGGCGTGGGTGAGCTGATCGCAGTGGTACGACGCGGTGCTCACCGACAGGCCGACGTGGCGCGCGGTCTCCGACAGGGACGGCTGCCGCAGGGCGCTGCGCAGGATGCCGGCGCGGGCGCGTCCGAGCAGCAGGGCCAGGCGGTCGGCGTCGGTCGCCGAGGCCGGTGCCGCCGAGGCCAGCACCTGCGCCAGGCCGGGCAGCGGATAGCCGAACCACAGCACGTCGTCGCGCTCCGCGCTGTAGGAGTCCGCCATGTATCCGGAGGCGAGGGGTACCAGTACGACGGGCCGCTTGCCCACGTCGGCGAGGTGGCCGGGGCAGTCGTGGGGCAGCGTGAAGGCGCCGTCGGCGTACCGCACGCGGCCGCCCAGGGAGCCGACGAGCGCGTCGAGGTTTCCGGTCACGGCCGCCAGGCCGACCCGTTCCTGTTCGCGGCGCAGGTGGGGCTCGGCCGCGCGCCACAGCGGGCGGAGGCCTTCCCACACCGCGCTCACCGCGGCGCGGTAGCCGTCCAGGAACTCGCGGGGCCGGGCCGCGGCGGCACGCCAGCGCCGGGCCGGTGTCTCCCCGTACTCCCGGTGCAGGTCGGCGAGGAAGAGGTCCGGGTCCAGCGCGTCCAGTTCCGCCTGTACGGCCGCTTCGCCGCCCGCGCCGAGGTCACGCGTCAGGGACAGGGTGTCGGGGGCCCAGCAGCCGGCGGCGAACACGGTGTGCACGGCCGCCGCGCGCGAGGGCGGCAGGGCCTCGCGCACCAGGGTGCGCAGGGGCGCGGGCACATCGGTCCGCATGCCGGTGAGTACCTTGAACACCAGCGAGAACAGTGTCGCTCCCGGGTGCGGGCTGACGGCGAGTGGTACGCGGTCCAGCCGTCCGACGTGCACTGAGCATCCGCTCATGGATCTTCCCCCGTGTCTCCACGGCGCCGTCGCCGGCGCCGCGCCCCCTTGTCCACCAGTTCCAACTGCTGTGCGCGGCACGGGATTCCGGGGCGGTACGTCGATATTCGGCCGTCTTTCGACCGCCTTTCGGCATCCGGTCCGGGCCCCGGGTCCCGGCCCGCCCCCGGCGTGCCTCCGGGCGCGGCACGGCTCCCTGTCCGGCGTGCCTTCCACGCGCCGGCCCGGAGCCGGTCCGGCTGCCAGACGTGGTCGGGGCCGTGCCCGGCTTTCGAGCAGGTTCGAAAGGCTTCTGCGACGGGAGCGTGTCGGCAAGCATCGGGGGTGCGAGCAGTGCGCTGCGCCTCTGGCGCGCCGCTCCGCGTCCCAGTCACGCGCGACGACGCCGCGCGACGGCCGGGCCCGTGCCGCTCGTGGGTACGGGCGGGCCGGCGCCGCGCGGTGTCGTTCCGACAGGAGGTATCCATCCATGCGCGCACAGCGCTCACTCGTCGGCGTCATCGGCGTCCTCGCCATGATGCTGCTCGCCGCCTTCTCCACGGGTACGGCACAGGCCGCCACCTCCGCCACCGGCAAGGCGGGCGGTCAGGTCCTGGTGGCACCGGCGGCCCCGAAGCACGCCACGGCGCTCTCGGCCCAGCGACTGGCCGCCGCGTCCCCCACGGTCTCACCGGCCGCGAACTACATCCATCGGGCGACCGGTGAGTCGTACACCTGTGCCAGCGGGAACCTCTGCACCGAGGTGTGGGATCCCACCGTGAGCAAGTGGAAGATCTTCTTCCTTTACCACTGCAACAGGTACTCGCTGGCCAACTGGCTGGGCGGCGGCTACTACCACAACTTCCAGACCGGTGGCGCGACCGCCTACTTCTACGACTCCAGCGGCCGTGTCATCACCACCTCGAAGGCCGTGATGAGCGGCTACCAGGACTGGAACCCGGTCTGGTCGATCCGTAACTGCTGACGCGGCACCGGCCGCACCGGCCGGCCCCGGTCGATCACCGACCGGGGCCGGCCCGCACCGCAAGTCTCCTAGGGGGTTCTCTGATGCACACGGTTCGCCGACCCGCAGTGCGGCGTCGGCCGACGCTCGCCCTGGGGCTCGTCGCCCTGCTGACGGCCCTGCTCGCGGCTGTCGCGGCGCCCGCCGGGGCCGCGGCCCCGGCGGG
>NZ_JBFBAX010000027.1:0-89392 GCF_040682395.1 Streptomyces sp. NPDC051207
GTGACCTCGACGGAGCCGTAGCACAGGCGCCCGTCGCCCCAGGGGACCTCGATGTCGGCGCCGCCGCGGTCGCCCCACGGACGCTCACGGATCCGCCCGCCTGCTCGCCGAGGCGGCCGGCCGCACGGTGCCGCCGGCTCTTGGAGTTTCCTCCTAGAGCACCCCTGACCTGCCTGGACGATGAGCCAGGCCCACGCGTTCCGGTCGTCATGGGACAATGAAGTACGTGCTCTTCCCCCTGGCTGACCTGTCCGGGGGCCACCTCTGATCGACTGGGATGTGCAGCACGTGCGTTTCCTCAATGACATCCGGCCCGCCTACGACCTGACGTACGACGACGTCTTCATGGTGCCGAGCCGCTCCGCGGTCGGGTCGCGGCAGGGCGTGGACCTCTCCTCCCCGGACGGGACGGGGACCACGATCCCGCTGGTCGTCGCCAACATGACCGCCATCGCGGGCCGCCGCATGGCCGAGACGGTCGCCCGGCGCGGCGGACTGGTCGTCATCCCGCAGGACATCCCCATCGAGGTCGTCACCGACGTCGTGTCCTGGGTCAAGAGCCGCCACCTGGTGCTGGACACCCCGATCGTGCTGGCCCCCCACCAGACCGTCGCCGACGCGCTCTCCCTGCTGCCCAAGCGCGCGCACAACGCCGGTGTCGTCGTGGACGAGGAGCAGCGGCCCATCGGCGTCGTCACCGACACCGACCTGTCCGGCGTGGACCGCTTCACCCAGCTCGAAGTGGTCATGTCCAAGGACCTGCTGCTGATCGACGCGGACATGGACCCGCGCGAGGCCTTCAACACCCTCGACGCGGCCAACCGCCGCTACGCGCCCGCGGTCGACGCGGGCGGCCGTCTCGCCGGCATCCTCACCCGCAAGGGCGCACTGCGCGCCACGCTCTACACCCCGGCCGTCGACGCGCGGGGCCGGCTGCGCATCGCCGCCGCCGTCGGCATCAACGGCGACGTGGCGGGCAAGGCCGAGCAGCTGCTGGCCGCGGGCGTCGACACGCTCGTCATCGACACCGCGCACGGCCACCAGGAGTCGATGATCAGCGCCGTCAAGCTGGTGCGCGACCTCGACCCGCGGGTGCCGGTCGTCGCGGGCAACATCGTGTCCGCCGAGGGCGTGCGCGACCTCATCGAGGCGGGCGCCGACATCATCAAGGTCGGCGTCGGACCGGGCGCCATGTGCACCACGCGCATGATGACCGGCGTGGGCCGCCCGCAGTTCTCCGCCGTGCTGGAGTGCGCCGCGGAGGCGAAGAAGTACGGCAAGCACGTGTGGGCCGACGGCGGCGTCCGCCACCCGCGCGACGTGGCGATGGCGCTCGCGGCCGGCGCGTCCAACGTGATGATCGGATCCTGGTTCGCCGGCACCTACGAGTCGCCCGGTGACCTCCAGCAGGACGCCAACGGCCGCCTCTACAAGGAGTCGTTCGGCATGGCGTCCGCGCGCGCGGTGCGCAACCGCACCAGCGAGGAGTCGGCCTACGACCGGGCCCGCAAGTCGCTGTTCGAGGAGGGCATCTCCACCTCCCGCATGTTCCTCGACCCGGACCGCCCCGGCGTCGAGGACCTGATCGACTCGATCATCGCGGGCGTCCGCTCCTCCTGCACCTACGCCGGTGCCGCGAGCCTGGAGGAGTTCGCCGAGAAGGCCATCGTCGGCATCCAGAGCGCCGCCGGATACGCCGAGGGCAAGCCGCTGCACGCCAGCTGGAACTGACCCCGCACGTCACCGGGCCCCCGGCCGTCCCGCCACGGGACGGCCGGGGGCCCTCGGCATGCGCGGGGCCGTGCTCCGGGGCTCCCGGAAGTGGCCCGCGGCAGGCCCGGTGAGCTGCGACGGGACGCCGGCGCACCCGCCCGCGCGAGGCGGCCGGGCGAGACCCGAATCGCCGCCGTTCACCCTCCCGACGGCCCCTTGTGCAACGGTCGTAAGCCCTCGCGCAACGAACGCCCGCCACCGCCCGAGGAACGCAACGATCTTGCGGAGACGCGCAAGGTTGCTGCATTACAGAGGCAACGCCCCCCTCGTAGGGTTCTGCGCTGTACGTGGCGTGGCGAGGACCCGCTCGGTGGGTCCCCGCATCCGCGGGGTCGCCGCCGGTCCCCGCCACCTCGACCGGCAGCGATCAAGGAGTCAGCGCGTGCTCGACCAAGGCGCACCACCGCACCACAGCCCCCAGGCCGCCCCACCGCCTCCGGGCGTCGCCGGGCGCCTCATGCGCCGCAAGCCCGTGGAACGCCTGGTCGCGGAGGGCGGCCAGGGCGAGGGAGGAAGCCTGCGCCGCTCCCTCGGCCTGTGGCAGCTGACCATGATCAGCATCGGTGCCACCCTCGGCACCGGCATCTTCGTCGTCCTCGGCGAGGCGGTTCCCAAGGCCGGGCCCGCCGTGACGCTGTCCTTCGTCATCGCCGGTCTCACGGCCCTGTTCTCGGCACTGTCCTACGCCGAACTCGCGGGCACCATCCCCGTCTCCGGATCCTCCTACTCGTATGCGTACGCAACGATGGGCGAGCTGATCGCCTGGGTGTGCGGCTGGTGCCTGATCCTGGAGTACGGCGTCTCGGTCGCGGCCGTCGCCGTCGGCTGGGGCGAGTACCTCAACGAACTGCTCGACGGCACGATCGGCGTCACCATCCCCGCCGCGCTGTCCGCGCCGCCCGGCGACGGCGGCCTGTTCAACCTGCCCGCGCTGATCGTCGTCGTGCTCGCCATGGCGTTCCTGCTCGGCGGCGCCCGCGAGTCCGCCCGCGCCAACACCGTCATGGTCGTCGTGAAGATCGGCGCGCTGGTGCTGTTCTGCGCCATCGGCGTCCAGGGCTTCCGCTCCGGCAACTACGAGAACTTCATGCCGCTCGGCATGGCCGGCGTCAGCGCGGCCGGGGCCACCCTGTTCTTCTCGTACATCGGCTTCGACGCCGCCTCCACCGCCGGTGAGGAGGCCAAGAACGCGCAGCGCGACCTGCCCCGCGCGATCATGCTGTCCCTCGTCATCGTCACCGCCCTGTACGTGCTGGTCGCGGCGGTCGCCGTCGGCGCCAAGCCCTGGCAGCGCTTCGAGGGCAGCGAGGCGGGACTCGCCCAGATCATGCGCGAGGTCACCGGCCAGAGCTTCTGGGGCACCCTGCTCGCGTTCTGCGCCGTCGTCGCCATCGCCAGCGTCGTCCTGACCGTCCTGTACGGCCAGACCCGCATCCTGTTCGCCATGTCCCGCGACGGCCTGGTGCCCAAGGTGTTCGCCAAGGTCCACCCGCGCACCGGCGCGCCCCGCGCCAACACCCTCATCGTGTCGCTGTTCTGCGGTGTCCTGGCCGCCGCCGTGCCGCTCGGCCGGCTCGCCGACGCCACCAGCATCGGCACCCTCTTCGCCTTCGCGCTGGTCAACATCGCCGTCGTGGTGCTGCGCCGGAAGCGTCCCGAGATGCCCCGCACCTTCCGCGTACCGCTGTCGCCGGTCCTGCCGGCGCTGGGCCTCGCCTTCTGCGTCTGGATGATGGGCAGCCTGGACAGCGTCACCTGGGTGGTCTTCGGTGTCTGGATGGCCGTCGGGCTCGTGGTGTACTTCGTGTACGGCTATCGCCGCTCGCGGCTGGCCGCACCGCTCGCGCCATCGGAGAAGTGAACCACCCACCGTGCTGAACGATCTCGACGAACGCATCGTGCACGCCCTCGCCGAGGACGCCCGCCGCTCCTACGCGGACATCGGGCAACAGGTCGGCCTGTCCGCGCCCGCCGTGAAGCGGCGCGTGGACAGGCTGCGGGCCACCGGGGCGATCACCGGCTTCACCGTGCGGGTCGACCCGGCGGCCCTCGGCTGGGAGACCGAGGGGTTCGTCGAGATCTACTGCCGCAGCAACACCTCGCCGGAGACCATCCAGCGGGGCCTGGAGCGCTACCAGGAGGTCGTGGCCGCCTCCACCGTGACCGGCGACGCCGACGCGGTCGCCCAGGTCTTCGCCTCCGACATGCGGCACTTCGAGCGGGTCCTGGAGCGCATCGCGGGGGAGCCGTTCGTGGAGCGCACCAAGTCGGTGCTCGTGCTGTCGCCGTTGCTGCGGCGCTTCTCGTCGGGGTCGCCGACGTAGGGGTGCCGGCCGGCGGAAGGGCCCGCCTGCGTCACGGCGCCCGGCGGCGAAAGGGCCCGCCCACGCAGCGCTCCCCGCCCCGCAAAAGGGCTGGCCGATCCCCGCCCGCCCGTCTAGCCTCGTGTCATGACCTGGCGACATTGATCCACCGGCCGTGCCTCCCGAGGGCCGCCCCGGACGCCCGACCACCGGCGTCCGACAAGTCCCTGCGGGAAGGCCCCATGACACTCTCACCTGCGCGTGTGCCCGGCACCGGAGCCCGGCGGCTCACGGCCACGCTGTACGGCTACTCGTTCCTGGACGACCTCGTCCTGCTCTACCCGGTGTACGCGCTGCTGTTCAGCGACACCGGGCTGCCCCTGTGGCAGATCTCGACCCTCTTCGCCCTGTGGTCGGTCACCGGCCTGCTGCTGGAGGTCCCCTCCGGCGCCTGGGCCGACGCCTGCTCCCGCCGGCTGCTGCTGTGCCTCGGCCCGCTGCTGACCGCCGCGGGCTTCGCCCTGTGGGTGCTGGTCCCGTCGTACGGGGCGTTCGCGCTCGGCTTCGTGCTGTGGGGCGCGGGCGGCGCGCTCGGCTCGGGCGCGCTGGAGGCACTGGTCCACGAGGAGCTGGACCGGCTCGGCGAGGCCGGCCGGTACGCCCGCGTCATGGGCCGGGCCCGGGCCGCCGGCCAGATCGGCGTGATGGCCTCGATGGCGCTGGGCGGCCCGCTGTTCGCGCTGGGCGGCTACCCGCTGGTCGGCGCGGCGAGCGTACTGGCCTGCCTGCTCGCCGCGGCCACCGCGACCCGCTTCCCCGAGCACCGCACCCCGGCCGACGACGACGGCGGTGACGACGGCTGGGTGGCGACCCTGCGCGCCGGTCTCGCCGAGGCGCGCGGCGACCGGCGGGTGCGGGGCGCGCTCCTGCTGGTCCCGGCCGTCGCCGCCGTCTGGGGCGCGCTCGACGAGTACACGCCGCTGCTCGTGCGGGACACGGGCGTCGCCGACGAGACCGTGCCCTGTCTGCTCCTGCTGATCTGGACCGGCGCCACGGCCGGCGGCCTGCTGGCCGGACCCGCCGAACGCCTCGGCAGGGCCGGTCTCGCCGGGCTGCTCGCGTGCGCCGCGCTCGCCCTCGCCGCCGGAGCCGCCCTGGGCACGCCGGCCGCCCTGGTCCTGGTGGGCGTCGCCTTCGGCGGCTTCCAGCTGGCGACCGTGCTGGCCGACGCCCGGCTCCAGGAGCGGGTCGGCGACGCCCGCCGCGCCACCCTGACCTCGGTCGCCGGGCTCGGCACCGAGGTGGCCACGATCGCCGTGTACCTGCCGTACGCGGCCGTCGCGGCCGGGACCTCGCACGGCACCGCCTTCGTGTGGGGCGCGGTGCCCTACCTGCTCACCGCGGCGGTCCTGGCGGCCACCGCGAGAGGCCTGCGCACCCGGCGCGGCAAGGCCCGCGCGGAGACGCGCAACGAATCGCCGTCCACCCCGGCACGGACGCAATGATCGGCGCGTCGGCGCGCAACGGCTCCGCCTTGTCCGCCCGCGCGCGCCGACCGTACCGTCTATCTGGCCCCTGAATCCCCCGCGTACCCGGTGAGGAACACGCATGCGCACCGCCCTGCTCCAGAGTTCCGGACGACCCGGCTCGACCGTCGGGAACCTGAAGGTCCTCGACGAGGCCGCCGAGCGTGCCGCCGCCGCGCGGGCCGGACTGCTGGTGGCGCCGGAGCTGTTCCTCACCGGGTACGCGATCGGCGACGGCATCGCCCGTCTCGCCGAGCCCGCCGACGGCGACTGCGCCGACGCCGTCGCCGAGATCGCCGCCCGGCACGGTGTCGCGGTCGCCTACGGCTACCCGGAGCGCGACGGCGGGACCGTCTACAACGCGGCGCAGCTGATCTCCGCCGACGGCACGCGCCTGGCCAACTACCGCAAGACCCACCTCTACGGCTGCTTCGAGCGCGACCACTTCACGCCCGGCGACCGGCCGGTCGTCCAGGCCCGGCTGAACGGCCTCACCGTCGGCCTGATGATCTGCTACGACGTGGAGTTCCCGGAGAACGTCCGCGCCCACGCCCTGGCCGGCACCGACCTGCTGCTGGTGCCGACGGCGCAGCTGCACCCGTACCAGTTCGTCGCCGAGTCCGTCGTGCCGGTGCGCGCCTTCGAGAACCAGATGTACGTCGCGTACGTCAACCGGGTCGGCCGGGAGGGCGAGTTCGAGTTCGTCGGGCTGTCCACGCTGGCCGGTCCCGACGGGGTCGCCCGCGCGCGGGCCGGGCGCGCCGAGGAACTCGTCCTCGCCGACGTCGATCCCGTCCTCCTCGCCGCCTCCCGCGAGGCGAACCCGTACCTGAAGGACCGCCGCCCCGGCCTGTACGGGTCTCTCACCTGAACCGCAGCACCCGAAGCCCTCCCCCGTAGCTTTCCCCGCAAGGAGTCCGTACCCCATGACGTCCACGGTGCCCAACGCCGTCGAGCACGCCGACGAGCAGCAGCCGCCGATCACCATGTTCGGCCCGGACTTCCCGTACGCGTACGACGACTTCCTCGCCCACCCGGCGGGCCTCGGCCAGATACCCGCGACCGAGCTCGGCACCGAGGTCGCGGTGATCGGCGGCGGCCTGTCCGGCATCGTCGCCGCGTACGAGCTGATGAAGATGGGCCTCAAGCCCGTCGTGTACGAGGCCGACCAGATCGGCGGACGGCTGCGGACGGTGGGCTTCGACGGCTGCGACCCGTCGCTGACCGCCGAGATGGGCGCGATGCGCTTCCCGCCGTCCTCCACCGCCCTCCAGCACTACATCGACCTCGTCGGCCTGGAGACCCGCCCGTTCCCGAACCCGCTCGCCGAGACGACGCCCTCGACGGTCGTGGACCTGAAGGGCGAGTCGCACTACGCGAAGACCATCGAGGACCTGCCGCAGGTCTACCGGGACGTCGCCGCCGCCTGGAACAGGTGCCTCGAAGAGGGCGCCGACTTCTCCGACATGAACCGCGCCATGCGCGAGCGGGACGTGCCGCGCATCCGCGAGATCTGGGCCAGGCTCGTCGAGAAGCTCGACAACCAGACCTTCTACGGCTTCCTGTGCGAGTCGGAGGCCTTCACGTCCTTCCGGCACCGCGAGATCTTCGGCCAGGTCGGCTTCGGCACCGGCGGCTGGGACACCGACTTCCCGAACTCCATCCTGGAGATCCTGCGCGTCGTCTACACCGAGGCCGACGACCACCACCGCGGCATCGTCGGCGGCTCCCAGCAGCTGCCGCTGCGGCTGTGGGAGCGCGAGCCGGAGAAGATCGTGCACTGGCCCTACGGCACCTCGCTGAAGTCCCTGCACGTGGACGGCGAGCCCCGCCCGGCCGTGACCCGGCTGCACCGCACCGCCGGCAACCGCATCACGGTGACCGACGCGAACGGCGACATCCGCACCTACCGGGCGGCGATCTTCACCGCGCAGTCCTGGATGCTGCTGTCGAAGATCCAGTGCGACGACTCGCTCTTCCCGATCGACCACTGGACCGCCATCGAGCGCACCCACTACATGGAGTCGAGCAAGCTGTTCGTGCCCGTCGACCGGCCGTTCTGGCTGGACAAGGACGAGGAGACCGGCCGGGACGTCATGTCGATGACGCTCACCGACCGCATGACCCGCGGCACCTACCTGCTCGACAACGGGCCGGACCGGCCCGCCGTGATCTGCCTGTCCTACACCTGGTGCGACGACAGCCTGAAGTGGCTGCCGCTGTCCGCGAACGAGCGGATGGAGGTCATGCTGAAGTCGCTCGGCGAGATCTACCCGAAGGTCGACATCAGGAAGCACATCATCGGCAGCCCGGTGACCGTGTCCTGGGAGAACGAGCCCTACTTCATGGGCGCGTTCAAGGCCAACCTGCCCGGCCACTACCGCTACCAGCGGCGCCTGTTCACGCACTTCATGCAGGACCGGCTGCCCGAGGACAAGCGGGGCGTCTTCCTGGCCGGCGACGACATCTCCTGGACGGCCGGCTGGGCCGAGGGCGCCGTGCAGACCGCTCTGAACGCGGTGTGGGGCGTCATGCACCACCTCGGCGGCGCCACCGACCCGTCCAACCCGGGCCCGGGCGACGTGTACGACGAGATCGCGCCCGTGGAACTCCCCGAGGACTGACGCCGAGGCGGCGGGTTCAGTCCGGCAGCGGCGTGAGCATCATGCGGCCGGCGAGGCCCGCCGCCGCGTCCAGCCGCTCGGTGAACTCCTCGGCGACATCGGGCACTTCCCGCAGCGCCCACAGGGCCCGGGCCGCCGACCAGGTGGCGTCCCGGGCCCGCTCCAGGCTCCAGGAGCCGAGCAGGTGCGTGAGCGGATCGGCGATCCGGAGCACGTCGGGACCCGGCATCAGATCCTCGCGGATGCGTTCCTCCAGCGCCACGAGGAGGTCGCCCACCCGGTCGAACTCGTCCTCCAGGTCGGCCGGTTCGCAGCCGAGCGCCCGGCAGGCGTCCACCACGGCGAGCGCGAGGTCGTGACCGATGTGCGCGTGGAGGCCCGCGAGCGCGAACTGCGGGGCCCGTACGCCGGGATGGCGGCGGAACTGCAGCAGGGGCCGCCAGCAGGCCGGCGGGCGGCGGCCTCGCGCAGCCGCGTCGACCGCGTCCAGATAGCGCTCGGCGCACCGCACGTCCAGCGGCGCCGCGGCCCGCGCGTCCGGGAACAGCCCGGCGCCGATGTGCCGGCCGGCGGCCTCCCTGACGGCGAGGTAGACACGGTTGAAGACGGCGATGCCGTCGCGGGCGGGCAGGGCCGCGTCGAGGGCGCGCATCCGGGAGCCGACCGTGCCGGCGGTGTCCACGACGGCGGTGGGTTGTTCGCTGGGCGCCATGGGGGCAGAGTCGCAGCTTCCGGGCGGGCGCGGTGGCGGCGGGCGCGCCGCTTCCCCGGAACGGGGGAACGCGCCCGCCACGGCGGAGGGTCCGCGGCAGCTCTACGTACGGGCCCGCCGGGCGTCCTCGTCGTAGGACGACGTGCCCTCGTCCAGCAGGGGCTCCTGCGTCTTGAGGTGGGCCGGGGCGAAGGCGCGCAGGGCGTGGTGGCCGGTGATGACGACGATCGTGCCGAGCGCGATGCCGCTCAGCGAGAAGGTGTCGGTGAACTCCATCGTGACGTTGCCGACGCCGATGATGATGCCCGCCGCGGCCGGCACCAGGTTGAGCGGGTTGCGCAGGTCGACCCCGGCGTTGATCCAGATCTGCGCGCCGAGCAGGCCGATCATGCCGTACAGGATGACCGTGATGCCGCCGAGCACCCCGCCGGGGATCGCGGCGACGACCGCGCCGAACTTCGGGCACAGGCCGAACAGCAGCGCGAAACCGGCGGCGGTCCAGTAGGCGGCCGTCGAGTAGACGCGGGTCGCGGCCATCACGCCGATGTTCTCGGAGTACGTGGTGTTCGGCGGGCCGCCCAGCGCGGTGGACAGCATGGAGCCGACGCCGTCGGCGGAGATCGCCGTGCCGAGCCTGTCGTCCAGTTTGTCGCCGGTCATCTCGCCGACCGCCTTGACGTGCCCGGCGTTCTCGGCGACGAGGGCGATGACGACGGGCAGCGCGACGAGGACCGCCGACCACTGGAAGGACGGGCCGTGCAGGTCGGGCAGCCCGATCCAGTCGGCCCGGCCCACCGCGGACAGGTCGAGCCGCCAGTGGTCGGTGACCCTGCCGCCGGCGTCCGCCGAGTGGATCCTGCCGAAGACCCGGTCGAAGACCCAGGAGACGCCGTACCCGAAGACCAGGCCCAGGAAGATCGCGATCCGGGACCAGAAGCCGCGCAGGCCCACCACGGCCAGGCCGGTGAACAGCATGACCAGCAGGGCCGTCCACTGGTCCTGCGGCCAGTACGTCGAGGCCGTCACCGGCGCCAGGTTGAAGCCGATCAGCATCACCACCGCGCCCGTGACCACCGGCGGCATCACGGCGTGGACGACCCGCGCCCCGAACCGCTGCACGGCGAGCCCCACCAGGAACAGCGCCACGCCGACCACGAAGACCGCGCCGGTCACCGTGGCGCTCGTGCCGCCCTGGGCGCGGATCACCGCGGCCACGCCGACGAAGGACAGCGAGCAGCCGAGGTAGCTCGGCACCCTGCCGCGCGTCGCCAGCAGGAACACGACGGTCGCCACGCCCGACATCATGATGGCGAGGTTCGGGTCCAGGCCCATCAGGACCGGCGCCACGAAGCTCGCGCCGAACATGGCCACCACGTGCTGGGCGCCGAGCCCCACCGTGCGCGGCCAGGAGAGCCGCTCGTCGGGGCGGACCACCGCCCCGGGCGCCGGAGAGCGTCCGTCGCCGTGCAGTTTCCAGCGGACGCCGAGATCCATGTCGGGTGTCGCTTTCGTCGTACGTGCAGGTCCGGTCCATTGTGCGGGGCGCCGAACGGTGATTCGCACACGTGAGCGTCCGCTTAGGATGGGCGGCGCACCGCATACCGGTGTCCTCAGCACCCGCCCCACACGTCCCAGGAGCACCGCCGTGACCGCCGAAGCCCCGACCGCCCCCGCCCTGTCGTACGGACGGCTGATTCCCGTCACCGTCCACTTCGACGACCTGGACGCGCTCGGACTCCTGCACAACGCCCGCTACCCGCTGCTGGCCGAGCGGGCCTGGGCCGAGCTGTGGCAGGAGCACGGCTTCCGCTTCGAGGGCGACTGGACCGCGGCCGGCGACGCCTGCAACGCCGTCAGGGAACTCCGCGTCAGCTACGAGGCCTCGGTCACCAGGCCCGGCACCTACGCCGTCCACCTCTGGCTGGAGCGGCTCGGCACCACCGGCCTGACCTACGGCTTCCGGTTCTGCTCGGCCGACGGGGCCGTGACCTACGCGCACGGCAGCCGGGTGCTGGTCCGGCTGGACGCCGGGACGCTGCGCCCGGCGCCCTGGAGCGAGGAGTTCAGAGCTGCCGGTCGCGCACTGCTGCGTCCGGCAGGCTGATCTTCGGGCGGTCGCGGTCGGCGGTGCGCAGCACACCCGCGAACGCGACGAGCCCGCACGCCAGCACCGTCACCAGCCCGAACGACACCACCAGGCTGGTGGCCTCGGCCAGGCCGCCGATCGCGCCCGGCGCGACCAGGCCCGAGGTGTACGTGATGGTGGCGACGCCCGCGATGGCCTGACTGGGGCTGGGGCCGCTGCGGCCCGCCGCCGCGAAGCACAGCGGCACGACCACCGCGATGCCGAGCCCCATCAGCGCGAAGCCGGCCATCGCCGCCGCCGGATGCCCCGACAGGACGATGAGCAGCCCGCCGAGCACGGCGAGGACACCGCCCGACCGGACCGTGCGCACCGCGCCGAACCGGTCCACGATCCTGTCGCCGGCGATCCGGGCCACCGCCATGGTGAGCGTGAAGCCGGTGGTGCACGCCGCCGCGAGGCCGGGGGAGGCCTCCAGCCGGTCACGCAGGTAGACCGCCGACCAGTCCAGGCTCGCGCCCTCCGCGAACACCGCGCAGAACCCGACCGCGCCGATCAGCACGGCCGACTTCGGCGGCAGCGCGAAGCGCGGCGGGGCGGCCTCGTCCTCGGCCGGCTGGAGGTCGAGCACCCACGCGCACGCGCTCACGCCGAGCACCGTCAGCACGCCGGACGCCAGCAGGTGGTGCAGCCGGGCGTCGGAGCCCAGGTGCGCGGCGAGCGTGCCCGCCGCCGAGCCGGCCAGGGCGCCCGCGCTCCACATGCCGTGCAGCCCGGACATGATCGACCGGTCGAGCCGGTTCTCGACCTCGACCCCCAGGGCGTTCATCGCCACGTCCGCCATGCCCGCCGTGGCGCCGAACGTGAACAGGGCCAGGCACAGGGTGAGCAGGTTCGGCGCGAGGGACGGCAGCACCAGCGACAGCGTCCACAGGGCCATCAGTCCGCGCAGTGCGTTGCGGGCGCCGAAGCGGTGACTGACGGCGCCCGCCAGCGGCATCGCCACGGACGCGCCGAGCGCCGGGAAGGCGAGCGCCAGGCCGAGCTGGCCCGCGCTGACCCCGGCATGGTCCTGGATCCACGGCACGCGTGTGGCGAAGGACCCGGCGACGGCGCCGTGCGCGGCGAACACGGCGGCCACGGCATACCGCGCCCGCTTCACCTCGCGCTGCCCGTAGACCACGTCGCTCATTCTCCGGCCCCTCCCTGGTGTACCGTCCCGCATCCGACGCCGTAAACTATCAGGAACCCTGCCTGATAGATAGTGGGTTTCGGCGGCCCCCGCCTGCCCCCGGCGCTCATCTGGAAGGATCCCGGCATGCCCGCATCCCCGAGCACCGCCCGGGCCATCAACGACCGGCTCGCCCTGCGCCTGCTCCAGCAGGAGGGCCCCTTGACGGCGGGGCAGCTCAAGCAGCTCACCGGCCTGTCCCGGCCGTCCGTCGCCGACCTCGTCGAACGCCTGACCGCCGCCGGCCTGATCACCGTGGTCGGCGAGGCGGGCGAGCAGCGCCGCGGCCCCAACGCGAAGCTCTACGGCATCGTCGCCGACCGCGCCCACCTCGCCGCCCTGGACGTGCGCACCGAGGGCGTCGCCGTGGCCGTCTGCGACCTGCTCGGCCGGGTCCTCGCCGAGGGGGCGCTGCCGATCGACGCCGCCACCGGGACCGGGCCCGCCGTGGAACAGGCGGTCGCCCTCGTCGAACGCGTCGCCAAGGAGGCCGGCGCCGCCCGGCTGCACACCGTCGGCATCGGCGCCCCCGGCCTGATCGACCCGGCCGACGGCGAACTCCGCGACTCCACCGGCCTACCCCAGTGGCACCGCCGCCTGGTGGCCGCCCTCCAGGAACGCCTCCCCGAGGCCCGCGTGAGCGTGGAGAACGAGACCAACCTGGCGGCGCTGGCCGAGCAGCGCGACGGCGCCGCCCGGGGCCGGAACACGTTCGTGCTGCTGTGGCTGGACATGGGCATCGGCGCCGCGCTCGTCCTGGACGGCAGGCTGCGCCGGGGCGCGTCCGGCGGCGCGGGCGAGATCGGCTTCCTACCGGTACCGGGGACGGCCGGGCTGCCGTCGGCCACCGACTGCGGCGGCGGCTTCCACTCGCTGGCCGGCGCGGCGGCGGTCGCGGCACTCGCCGCCGGGCACGGCCTCACGGCGGACCTCGCCCCGCACGAACCGCACGCCGCGGCCCTGGTCCGCGCGGCCGTCGAGCGCGCCGGCGCGGACCCGGCCGCCGCGCGCTTCCTCGACACCCTCGCCGACCGGATCGTGCTCGGCGCCGCCGCCGTCGTGTCCGTCCTGGACCCCGGCTGCGTGGTGCTCGCCGGCGAGGTGGGCCGCGCGGGCGGCGAAGCCCTCGCCGAGCGGGTCCGGGCCCGCCTGACCCGGATGTCCCCGCTGCCCACGGAGGTACGGGCGAGCACCCTGGGCGGCGGAGCGGTCCTGCGCGGCGCCCTGCTGACGGCCCGGGACCGGGCCCAGGACGACTTGTTCGCCACGGCGCCGCGGCGGTGACCCACCACGGCGCCGCGCCGGTGAACGGCGGGTTCCCGGGCGGGCTGCCGCGCGCGGCGGGTTCCGGGTGGGCTGCCGCGTCGGTGAACGGTGGCTCCGGGAGGACTGCCGCGCACGGCGGGCTTCGGGCGGGCTGCCACGCGGCTCGGCCGCGGCCTTGGGCGGCGGAGCGGTTCCGCGGGGTGCCCTGCCGACGGAGCGGGGTCGCGCGGCGCCCTGCTGACGTCCCGGGACCTGGCCCAGGACGCCCTGTTCGCTACGGCCCCGCACCCGTGAACGGCGGCTCCCGGCGGGCCGCCGTGCCGCTCAGCCGCGTCCCCGGGCGCCGAACCGTGCCGCCAGGTGTTCCTCGAACGTCCCCTTGCCCACCGCCCGCTCCGGCGTGAGGTGGCCGCCCGCGCGGAAGGCGCGGTAGGCCCGGCCCGCCAGGGGGACGTTCACCACGGCCCGGCGCCGCCCGGTCGCCGCGAGGTAGGCGCGGGCCAGCGACTCGAAGGTCCGCACCTCGGGCCCGCCCATGTCGTCCACCCGCCCGGCCGGTTCGCCCAGGGCCAGCTCGGCGAGCCGCCCGGCGACCTCCCTGACGTCCACGGGCTGGTCGCTCACCCCGGCCGGCAGCATCATGACCGGCGGCTTGGACAGCACGCCGAACAGCTGGGCGAGCAGATCGTGGAACTGGGTGGCGCGCAGCACCGTCCAGCCCAGGCCGGACTCCTCGACCAGCTTCTCGACGGCCGCCTTGGTCCGGTAGTAGCCGAACGGCACCCGGTCGACGCCGACGATCGAGATGTAGACCAGGTGGCCCACGCCCGCCCGCCGCGCCGCCGCCAGCAGGTGCCCGGCCGCCTCCTCGTCCCCGCCGCGGGGGCTGCTCGCGCAGTGGACGATCGTGTCGACGCCCGCCACGGCCGCGTCCAGCCCGCTGCCCCCTTCCCGCAGATCGACGGCGTACGGCTGGGAGTGCCGGCTGAGGACGCGCACCTCGTGCCCGTCCGCGCGCAACCGCTCGGTCACCTGCCGGCCAAGGGTTCCGGTGCCACCGGTCACCAGGATCGTGGTCATGCTGTTCAGCCCTTCGGACGCCGGGGCGCCCCCGGCCGGGAGCGCCCTGCGCCGACCGGGACCGGGCAGTCCTCGAAGACGGTGACCACCGCCACCGGCCGGCGTCGTACGCACTCCAGCTTGCCGGGGTTCGTCACGGCGCGCATGCCCGGGGGGATCAGCCCGGAGCGCCCCCGCGAACGGGGGCGCTCCGGGCGCTGTGAAGGACCCGGCGGCGGGCAAGGACCGTCGTCACCGCCGCCGGGCCGGTCCGGTACCGGGGCTCAGCAGACCCCGAGGTCCTGCCAGACGCCCCACTCGCCGGTGGTGCCGGGCTCCTCGCCCTTCGTCCACCAGCGGGCCTTCCAGGTGTGCCCCTTGTGCGAGACGACGCTGGAGCCGGTGTACTCCTTGGCGGCGCTCCAGGCCGGGTCCGCGCACGTGCCGCCGGTCGGGGTCGGCGAGGGGGTGCCCGTGCCGCCGCCCGGCTCCACCACGGTCGTGCCGCGCGCCAGGTCACCGGCCAGTGCGTACGTCTTCCCGCCGAAGGTCACCGTCCAGTTCGACGGCGTGGACACCGGCAGGTGGTACACGAAGTCCAGCTGGGCGGAGGCGCCGGGCGCCAGCGACTGCCAGGCCGGCAGCTTGAGCGAGACGCGGTGGTAGTCGCCCTTCAGGCCGCCGACGTTGCTGCCGGTGTGGTCGCTGCGGACGACCGAAGTGCCCCAGCCGGACTGGTCCTTGGCGTTGCCGGGCGCCGAGGTGCCGTAGTCGAAGCGGAACTCGGTGCCGCCGGGCAGCGTGGTCTTCGTGTTGTTGGTGATCTTCAGCTTGGGGCTGATCGGGTAGTTGGAGTCGCCGAGCGGGAACTGCCCGAAGTCCACACCGATGTCCAGCGCCTCACTGGGCAGGTCGGTCGTGGCGCGCTTGGCTCCGTACGGGGAGGCCGTCTTGAACTTCTCGTACATCGCCGTGGTCAGGGTCGAGCCGGGCTCGTACTGCCCCTTGGCCGCGTTCCAGCCGTAGTCGCCCGCCAGCTCCCACACCATCGTGCCGCCGATGCCGCGGTTCACCACGTAGTCGGCCTTGGCCTTCACGGACTGCTCGTCCTCGGTGGACAGGAACACCTTCTTCTCGGCGTTCCACAGCCAGGGCGCGACCAGCGTCGCGTCGTACTTGCGGGCGTAGGTGCCGGTCAGCCGGGTGCCGGCCGGGAAGCCGTACTTCGTGACGTAGTCGCCGACGATCCCCTTCTCCAGGTTCTTGGCGTGCCACATCGGGTTCGACCCGGCGGGCGACTCCTTGCCGTTGGTGTCGAGGTCGTGCCACAGGTTGTCGATGCCGGTGGCGCCGTCGCCGCACTTGGTCAGCCCGGCGCCGGCCGGACAGCTGGTGGCCGGTGCCCTGCCCCACAGCCCGTCCGTGCCGCCGGTGACGTTCTTGAAGCCGCGCGTGTAGTAGGGCAGTCCGATGTTGATGCGGCCGGCCGGCATCGAGCCGCGGAAGTAGTGGTAGGCCCAGTCGGTGTTGAGGTAGCCGATCCCGCCGTACTGGGACGTGGTGTACACGCCCGCCGCGGCCAGCTCGGCGTCCTTGCCGTCGTCGAACAGCGAGGCGTTCGGGCCGACGTACTCGTTCCACGCGCCGTGCAGGTCGTACGACATGATGTTGACGAAGTCCAGGTACTTCTGGACCTGGAAGGTCTCCATGCCGCGCAGCAGGTAGCCCGAGGAGGGCGCCGCCACCGACAGCAGGTAGTGCCTGCCGTCCGCCGCACCCGCGCGGTCGAGCCTCTCGCGCAGCGACTTCATCAGGGCCGCGTAGCCCTTGACCAGCCCGGCCCGGCGGGCGTTGGCGAAGGACCAGTCGAGCGGGTTGCCCGCGTCCTTCATGGTCGTCGGGTACTCGTAGTCGATGTCGACGCCGTTGAAGCCGTACTTCTGGACGAACGCGACGGCCGAGTCCGCGAAGGTGTCGATGCCGGCCTGGTTGACCGACCCGTCGGCGTTGGTGGCCATCGCGTAGAAGCCGCCCGAGTCCACGCGCTTGCCGTCGGCGCCGAAGTAGCCGCCGGTCTCCGCCCAGCCGCCGACCGAGATCAGCGTCTTCACGTTCGGGTGCTGCTTCTTGAACTTGTTCAGCAGGTTGAAGTGGCCCTTGTAGGGCAGCGCCGGGTCCATCTCGGCGCCCGCGACGCCGGGCCAGGTCATCCCGGTGGCCGGGTTGGCGGCGGTGTCCGCGCCGACGGACAGCCTGTTGCCGCCGTCGACGTGCGCGAAGGCGTAGTTGATGTGGGTGACCTTGTCCCACGGGATGTCCGGGGCCAGATAGGCGGGCGTGCCGTCCTTGCCGGTGCGCCAGCCGGTGAAGTAGCCGATCACGCGGCGCTGGTGGTCGGCGCCCATCTTCTCGCGCCCGGCCTCGTCGTAGACCGAGCAGTACGGGACGGCGACGCCGGGTGTGCGGTACAGGCCGTCGGGGCGGCAGCTCTCCTGGTCGGCGGCGTGCGAGACGCTCGCCGGGAGGCCGGCGAGCAGCAGGCCCGCGACGGCGGCCGCGGCGCCGAGCAGAGCGGGTCTCGCGCGGTGGCGTGAGGCAGACAGCACAGTCGGTTCCTCTCCACGGAAGTTGCGCAGACCTTAGAAAGGACTAGACCAGTGCGTCAATAGGTATGGACCAATCAAACCCGGGTGCCGTGGCGGGAGTTGCATCCGTGCGGCACGCACGGAGCGGAGCGGGTCACCGCCTGTGAGGCAGCCCACACGACCCGTTTGTATGGGCGTGGATCAGGCGTGGCACACTGGGCGTACACAACAAGCAGCGCACTCCGGGGTCGGTGAAAGTCCGAACCGGCGGTTACAGTCCGCGACCCGGTCACCTCCAGTGACCGGTTGACCAGGTGAAATTCCTGGACCGACGGTTAAAGTCCGGATGGGAGGCAGTGCGCGGCGGGCGAGCATCCGTGCGCGCCGCCGTACCGGTTCGTCCCCAGGGACGAGCTCCGTCCGGCGTCGCCTCCGTTGTTCTCGTCCGTGGAACCTGTCGTCGTCGACAGCCCCGGAGTCCGTGCCCGAAGAGGCAGGAGGACCCGGGACGTGTTCACCGGAATCGTCGAAGAGCTGGGCGAGGTCACCGCCGTCGAGGAACTCGACGACGCCTGTCGCTTCCGCCTGCGCGGCCCCGTCGTCACCGAAGGCGCGAAGCACGGCGACTCCATCGCCGTCAACGGCGTGTGCCTCACCGTGGTCGACCACGAGGGCGACGAGTTCACCGCCGACGTCATGGCCGAGACCCTGAACCGCTCCAGCCTCGGCGTCCTCACCACCGGCTCCCGGGTCAACCTCGAACGCCCCACCGCGGTCGGCGCCCGCCTCGGCGGCCACATCGTGCAGGGCCACGTCGACGGCACCGGAGAGATCCTGGAGCGCAAGCCCTCCGAGCACTGGGAGATCGTCAAGATCTCCCTGCCCGCCGGCCTCGCCCGGTACGTCGTGGAGAAGGGCTCCATCACCGTCGACGGCATCAGCCTCACCGTCGTCGACGCGGGCCCCGACTTCTTCACCGTCAGCCTCATCCCCACCACCCTCGCCCTGACCACGCTCGGCCTGAAGCAGCCCGGCGACCCGGTCAACCTCGAGGTGGACGTCATCGCCAAGTACGTCGAGCGGCTGCTGGGCGACCGGGAGGTGACCCGGTGAACTGGCTCAACTCCGAGGCCTTCACCCTCTTCGGCCAGCGCATCCTCTGGTCCGACATGGTCGGCAACATCCTGGGCCTGACCGCCCTCGCCCTCGGCTGGCGGCGCTCCCTGTGGACCTGGCCGGTGCAGATCCTCTCCGGCGCCATCCTCTTCGCGGCCTTCTACGGCCACCTCACCGGCAGCGCCGGCAAGCAGGTCGTCGTGGTCGTCGTCGCGCTGTGGGGCTGGTGGCAGTGGAACCGCGGCAAGGACCGCTCCGGCGACGGCCAGATCCCCGTACGGTTCGCCACCTGGCGCGAGCGCGCCGCGATGCTCGGCGCCGCCGCCCTCGGCACGGTCGCGGTCGCCCTGCTGTTCAAGGCCTACCCGACCCTGTCCTGGGACCCCTGGCCCGACGCCTACATCTTCGTCGGCACCATCGCCGCCATGTACGCCCAGGCGCGCGGCATGGTCGAGTTCTGGTTCGCCTGGCTGCTCGTGGACCTGGTCGGCGTGCCCCTCAACTTCGCCAACGGCTACGCCTTCTCCGGCTTCGTCTACGTCATCTACGGTGCGCTCGTCCTGTGGGGCCTGCGCGACTGGTGGCTGCGCTCCCGCAAGGCCTCGCAGCCCGTCCTGGAAGGAGCGCCCGCATGACCGCCCGCCCGTCTCCCGCCACCGCCCCGGCCGAGCCGCTGCGCGCCGCACCCCCGGTCCCACCCGTCCTGTACAGCGCCGACGGCTTCGAGGATCTCGCGCTCGACCCGGTCGAGCAGGCGATCGCCGACATCGCGGCCGGCCGCCCGGTCGTGGTCGTCGACGACGAGGACCGCGAGAACGAGGGCGACCTCGTCGTCGCCGCCGAGAAGGCCACGCCCGAGATCGTCGCGTTCATGATGAGCGAGTGCCGCGGCCTGATCTGCGCCCCCATGGAGGGCGACGAACTCGACCGGCTGCGCCTGCCGCAGATGGTCGAGGACAACACCGAGTCGATGAAGACCGCGTTCACCGTCTCCGTCGACGCCTCCGCCGCCCACGGCGTCACCACCGGCATCTCCGCCGCCGACCGCGCCACCACCCTCCAGCTCCTGGCGAGCGGCACCGCCGAACCCGGCGACCTCGTGCGGCCCGGCCACATCTTCCCGCTGCGCGCCCGGCCCGGCGGCGTCCTCGTGCGCAACGGCCACACCGAGGCCGCCGTCGACCTCGCCCGGCTCGCCGGCCTGCGCCCGGCCGGCGCGATCGTGGAGATCGCCGGCGAGGACGGCCGCATGCTGCGACTGCCCGAACTGGTGCCGTTCGCCCGCAAGCACGGCCTGACGATCATCTCCATCGAGGACCTGATCGCCTACCGCCGCAGCTCCGAACCCACCGTCCGCCGCGAGGCCGAGGTCCACCTGCCCACCGCGCACGGCACCTTCACCGCGTACGGCTACCGCTCCACCGTCGACGGCGTCGAGCACGTCGCCCTGGTGCACGGCGAGATCGGCGACGGCGAGGACGTCCTGGTCCGGGTCCACTCCGAGTGCCTCACCGGTGACGTGTTCGGCTCCCAGCGCTGCGACTGCGGCCCCCAGCTGGACACCTCCCTCGCCCGCATCCAGGCCGAGGGCCGGGGCGTGGTGGTCTACCTGCGCGGCCACGAGGGCCGCGGCATCGGCCTGATGTCCAAGCTGCGCGCCTACGAACTCCAGGAGCGCGGCCGCGACACCCTCGACGCCAACCTGGAGCTCGGCCTGCCCGCCGACGCCCGGGACTACGCGGCGGGCGCCCAGATCCTCCGGGACCTCGGCGTGCGCGGCGTGCGCCTGATGACCAACAACCCCGACAAGACCGACGCGCTCGTCCGCCACGGCATCAAGGTCACCGGCCGCGAGCCGATGCCGGTGAGCGCCGGCGAGCACAACCTCCGCTACCTGCGCACCAAGCGGGACCGGATGGGCCACGACCTGCCCTGGCTGGACACGGCGGCCCCCGTGTCTGCCTGCGGCAGCCAGTGACCGCACACCCCACCACCCAGGGCACCACCCCACAGCCACCGAGGAGACGAAGAACGTGAGCGGCAAGGGCGCACCGGAACTGTCCGTACAGAACGTCGGGGACCTCAGGGTCGCCGTCATCGCGGCGCAGTGGCACGACAAGGTGATGGACGGCCTGGTGGACGGCGCCCTGCGCGCCCTGCGCGAACTCGGCATCGACGAGCCGACCCTGCTGCGCGTCCCGGGCAGCTTCGAGCTGCCCGTGGTCGCCAAGGTCCTCGCCGGCCGCGGCTACGACGCGATCGTCGCCCTCGGCGTCGTCATCCGCGGCGGCACCCCCCACTTCGAGTACGTGTGCCAGGGCGTCACCCAGGGCCTGACCCAGGTGTCCGTCGAGACCGGCGTCCCCGTCGGCTTCGGCGTGCTGACCTGCGACACGGAGGAGCAGGCCCTGGACCGCGCCGGCCTGCCCGGCTCCAGCGAGGACAAGGGACACGAGGCGGTGACGGCCGCCGTGGCGACCGCTGCCACCCTGCGTTCGGTGTCCGAACCCTGGCGCTGAGACACCCCCGGGAGCGCGTAGGGTAAGCAGCACCATGTCCAAGAAGACGTTCGAGGAGCTCTTCACCGAGCTCCAGCACAAGGCCGCCCACGGCGATCCCGCCACCTCCCGCACCGCGGAACTGGTGGACAAGGGCGTGCACGCCATCGGCAAGAAGGTCGTCGAAGAGGCCGCCGAGGTCTGGATGGCCGCCGAGTACGAGGGCAAGGAAGCGGCCGCCGAGGAGATCTCGCAGCTGCTGTACCACGTCCAGGTGATGATGGTCGCCCGCGGCATCTCCCTCGACGACGTCTACGCCCACCTCTGAGCCGCACCCGTTCCCACCCACACCACGCGAAGGAAGCCGACCTCATGCTGCGCATCGCCATCCCCAACAAGGGTTCCCTGTCCGGACCTGCGGGGGAGATGCTGCATGAGGCCGGCTACCAGCAGCGCCGCGAGTCCAAGGAACTGCGCATCGTCGACCCGGAGAACGAGGTCGAGTTCTTCTACCTCCGCCCCCGCGACATCGCGATCTACGTCTCCTCCGGTCGCCTCGACATCGGCATCACCGGCCGCGACCTGCTGATCGACTCCGGCGCCAACGCCGAGGAGATCCTCCCGCTCGGCTTCGCCCGCTCCACCTTCCGCTACGCCACCAAGCCCGGCACGGCGAGCGGCGTCGAGGACCTGAACGGCATGACGGTCGCCACCTCCTACGAGGGCATCGTCGCCAAGCACCTCGCCGACAACGGCATCGACGCCTCCGTCGTCCACCTCGACGGCGCCGTCGAGACCGCCATCGAGCTGGGCGTCGCCGAGGTCATCGCCGACGTCGTGGAGACCGGCACCTCGCTGCGCAACGCGGGCCTGGAGGTCATCGGCGAGCCGATCATGAAGTCCGAGGCCGTGGTCATCCGCCGCACCGGCGCCGACGCCGACGAGCCCAAGGTGCAGCAGTTCCTGCGCCGCCTCCAGGGCGTCCTGGTGGCCCGGACGTACGTGATGATGGACTACGACTGCCGGGTCGAGCAGCTGGAGAAGGCCGTCGCGCTGACCCCCGGCCTGGAGTCCCCGACGGTGTCCCCGCTGCACAACGAGGGCTGGGTCGCCGTCCGCGCGATGGTCCCCGCCCAGGAGGCGCAGCGCATCATGGACGACCTGTACGAGATCGGCGCCCGCGCCATTCTCACCACGGCCATCCACGCCTGCCGGCTCTGAGGGGCGCCGCGATGTCCGACCTGCCCGACCTTCCCGTCACGTTCCGGCCGGCCCGGACCCGGGCGATCATGCTCTGCGCGGCCGTCGCGATCTTCGCGGTCGTCACGGCCGTCGGCCTGCTGCTGAAGCCGCTCGGACCGGGAGAGCGCGCCAGCTTCGTCCTCACGGCGGCCCTGCTCGCCGGCGTGATGCTGGTGCTGTCCCGGCCCAAGGTCGTCGCCGAGGACTCCGGCGTCACCGTCGTCAACCTGACCACCAAGCGGCGCCTGGAGTGGGCGGAGATCGTGTCCGTGAACCTCCGGCCCGGTGACCCGTGGGTGTTCCTGAACCTCAGCGACGGCACCAGCCTGCCCGCGCTCGGCATCCAGCCGGGCATCGCCCGCGAGCGCGCCCTCGCCGACGCACGGGCCCTGAGGGCGCTGGTCGAGGCCCGGTCCGCCGGTCCCGACGCTCCTCGGGACTGACCCGCACCACCCCGGAGATCATTCGGGGTTCCACGGGGGGCCGATCGGGGTCGTCCACCCTGCCGCGAGCGCCCCTGTCGAATATTCTGTTGGCGGAGGGGCAGTCGTCGCGCCTCCGCCCCTGCCGCCCGCCCGGTGCCCAGGGGCCCCAGCTATCCGAGGAGTGACCCTCTCAGGCGATGGACGGATCGTCCTGCAGTACCTGCGCCGCCCCCGGCCGGCCCAGCGCGGACCCGGTCCGCGCCCGCGCTCAGGCGGCGGCATCATGACCACCCCCCTGCTGCTCCTGGCAGCCGCGTTCCTGCTGATCCTCGCCAACGGCTTCTTCGTCGCGGCCGAGTTCGGCCTGGTGACCGTCGAACGCCCCGAGGCCGAACAGGCCGCCGCCGACGGCGACCGACGCGCCCGCCGGGTCGTGGAGTCGCTGAAGGAGCTGTCCTTCCAGCTCTCCGGCACCCAGCTCGGCATCACCATCACCTCCCTCGTCGTCGGCATGCTCGCCCAGCCGGCGCTGGCCGCCGTACTCAGCGGCCCCGTCACCGCGGTCGGCGTGCCCGGCGGCGCGGTGCCCGGCGTGGCCGTCGTCGTCGGCATGCTGCTGGCCTCGGCCGTGCAGATGGTGATCGGCGAACTCGTGCCCAAGAACTGGGCGGTGTCCCGGCCCATGCAGGTCGCGCGCTTCGTCGCCGGCCCGCAGCACGCCTTCGCGCGCCTGTTCCGCCCGGTGATCGCCGGGCTCAACGCCGTCGCGAACCGGCTGGTACGCGCCCTCGGCTTCGAGCCCGCCGAGGAACTGGCCTCCGCCCGCACCCCGGGCGAACTGGTGTCCCTGGCCCGGCACTCCGCCCGGGCCGGCGCCCTGGAACAGGACACGGCCGACCTGTTCGTGCGCACCCTGTCCCTGGCCGAGCTGACCGCGCAGCACGTCATGACCCCGCGGGTGAAGGTCAGCGCCCTGCAGTCGTCGGCGACCGCCGAGGACGTCGTCAACCTGACCCGGGCCACCGGACTGTCCCGCTTCCCCGTCTACCGGGAGAAGATCGACGAGATCGTCGGCATGGTCCACCTCAAGGACGCCCTCGCCGTGCCGGTGCGCGAACGGCTGCGCACCCCCGTGGGCGGCATCGCCCGGCCCGCGCTCCTCGTCCCCGAGACGCTGCCCGTGCGGCCACTGCTCACGCGGCTGCGCAGCGAGCAGCCCATCGCGGTCGTCGTGGACGAGTACGGCGGCACGGCCGGCGTCGTCACGCTGGAGGACATCGTCGAGGAGATCGTCGGCGAGGTCCGCGACGAGCACGACGGGCACGACCTGCCCGAGCTGGCCGCCGTCCCGCCCGAGGACGGCAGACCCGCCTGGGACGCCGACGGCGGCTGCCGCGTCGACGTGCTGCGGCGCATCGGCCTCACCGCTCCCGAAGGCCCGTACGAGACGGTCGCCGGCCTGGTCGCCGACCTGCTCGGGCGGATCCCGGCCGTCGGCGACCGGGCCGAACTGCCCGGCTGGCGGCTGTCGGTGCGCCAGGTCGGCCACTACCGCGCCGAGCGGGTGCGGATCGTGCGGACGGCGCCCGTCGTGGAGTCGACCGCCCCGGCCGCGGAGGCCGTCCGCTGAGCGTGCTGCAACTGCTGTTCGCCGGGCTGCTCGTGCTCGCCAACGGCTTCTTCGTGGGCGCCGAGTTCGCGCTCGTCTCCGTGCGCCGCAGCCAGATCGAACCGCTCGGCACGGCACGCGCCCGCCAGGTCCTGCACGGCCTGGAACGCCTGCCGCAGATGATGGCCGCCGCCCAGTTCGGCATCACCGTCTGCTCGCTGACGCTCGGCGCGGTCGCCGAACCGACGGTGGCGCACCTGCTGGAGCCCGTCTTCGCGTGGATCCACCTGCCGCACGCGATGATCCACCCGCTGGGTTACGTCATCGCCCTCGTCACCGTCGTCTTCTGCCACCTCGTCATCGGCGAGATGGTCCCGAAGAACCTGGCGATGGCGGCGCCGGAGAAGGCCGCGCTGTGGCTCGGCCCGGGCCTGGTCGCCTTCGCCCGCCTGTGCGGGCCCGTCACGGTCGCCCTCGGCGCCTGCGCCCAGGGCGTCCTGCGCCTGTTCCGGGTCGAGCCGAAGGACGAGGTGGAGGCCGTCTTCACGAGCGAGCAGCTCAACCGGCTGGTGGAGGACTCCGGGCAGGCCGGCCTGCTCGACCCGGAGGAGCAGGAGCGCCTGGAGGACGCCCTGGAGCTGGGCTCCCGCCCGGTCACGGACGTCCTGCTCAAGCGCGAGGCACTGGTCACGGTCAGCCCGTCGGTCACGGCGGGCCGGATCGTCGAACTGACCGCGCGCACCGGGTACTCCCGCTTCCCGGTCGCCGCGGAGGGCGGCGCCTTCATGGGCTACCTGCACGTCAAGGACGTCCTCGACCTGGAGGACTCCGACCACGCGGTGCCTCAGCGGGTCTGGCGCCCGATGCCGACGCTCAGACCGGAACTCCCCCTGGACGACGCCCTGACGGTCATGCGCAGGGCGGCCACCCACCTGGCCCAGGTCACGGACGCCTCCGGCAAGGTCCTGGGCCTGGTCGCCCTGGAGGACGTCCTGGAACTGCTGGTGGGCGAGGTCCGCGACCCGGCGCACCGGGAGGTGCTCACGACGACGTAGCCCGCCGGCCGACGCCGCTGCTCGGGGCGGCGCCTCACAGAGCCGACGGGTCCTGCGGCCCCCGCCCCGACAGCACTTCCCCGTACGCCTGCATCAGGTCCGGCAGCCGCAGGGTGGCCAGGTCCTCCCGGGTCAGTGCCCCCGGACACGCGGACAGCCGCAGGTCCCGGTAGGCGCAGCTCTTCTCGTACAGCGTCCGCAGGAACCGCCCGTTCCCCAGCTCGTCGATCCAGCCCTGGTCGACGACGTGCCCGGCCAGCGCCCGCAGCTCCTCCAGCGCCTCCTCGTCCCACACGTCCCCGTTCTCCGCGGCGAGGACCTTGCCGATCTCCGTGAGCTCCGCCGGACGGTACGAGGGGAAGTCGACGCGCGTCGTGAAGCGGGAGGACAGCCCCGGGTTGGCGGCGAGCAGCCGGTCCATGCCCTCCGGGTACCCGGCGAGGATCACCACGAGGTGGTCCCGGTTGTCCTCGGCCCGCTTCAGCAGCACCTGCAGCGCCTCGTCCCCGTAGGCGTCGCCCTTGCCGTACCCGGAGTTGGACAGCGAGTACGCCTCGTCGACGAAGAGGACCCCGCCGAGCGCGGAGTCGATCAGCTCGTTGGCCTTCACGGCCGTCTGCCCGAGGTACTCGCCGACCAGGTCGGCCCGCTGCGCCTCCACGAGATGGTCGCCGCCGAGCAGGCCGAGGGCGTAGAAGACCCGGCCCAGGATGCGGGCCACCGTGGTCTTGCCGGTGCCGGAGGGGCCGGAGAAGACGAAGTGCCGCTTGGGCGGCTGCACCGGCAGGCCCTGCCCGGCGCGCAGCCTGGCCATGTTCAGCTGCGCCGAGAGCGCCTTGACCTGGCGTTTGACGGGATCCAGGCCGACCATGCGCTCCAGCTCGGCGAGCGCCGCCTCCAGCAGTTCCGGGTCGGTGGGTCCCGACGGGAGGGACTGCGCGGCGGTGCCGGTCTTCTCGCGCGCCGCGCGGTCCGCCACCGACGGCGGGGGAGCGGAGGGCGGCGGTTCGGGGTCCAGCTTGAGGTCGCGCCCCTCGGTGCCGTACAGCGGGTCGAGGACGTCGGGGCCGTCCACGATGTCCTGTCCGGCACCGGACAGCGTGATGGCCGCGAGGTCGGCGGAGTCGTCGTACCCGTCGCCCTCGGAGATCGCCGCGAGGCGGGCGGAGGTGTCCATGAACGCCGGGTCGACGCGGTGCACCGCCCGGTACAGCGGGAGGGCCGCGGCCGACCGGCCGGTGCCCTCGTGGGCGCGGGCCAGCCAGTAGCGCAGCTCCTTGCGCTGCGGCTGCTCGCTGCGGCAGCGCATCAGGGCCGCCGCCAGCAGCGGTTCGGCCTGTCCGTACATCTCCAGGCGCACCCGGGCCATGCCGCCGAACAGGCCCGCCTCGATGCCGAGCAGCGGGTCGTCCAGGAGCGGGTCGGTGTGCCGGACGAGCTGTTCCCAGTCCTTGACGAGATAGGCGCGGCAGGCGTGCAGGAAGCGGACCTGCGGGTCGGTGTCGACGGGCGGCAGACCCGCGAGGGCCCGGTCCAGCTCCGGTACGTGCCGGCCGTCCAGCCAGTGCGAGGCGTGCGCGAGCAGCAGGTCCCGCGGGCTCTCCAGGACGGGCTGCACCCACCAGCCCAGCCAGTACCAGGAGTTGAGGGCGCGGCGGTGCCGGGCGCGCTGCTCCCCGAAGCGGTCCCGGTGCCGGTGCATCCGCAGCAGCGCGGTCGTCGTGTCGACGCGCAGGGCGTGCAGTCCGAGCCAGCCGTCCGCCATCGCCGGGTCCAGCCGTACCGCCGTCCGGAACTCCTCCTCGGCCTGCGGATACGCGCCCATGGTGTAGGCGTCCACGCCTCTGAGCCAGGCGCGGTCGGCCGGGCCCTCGGGGCCCTGGGTGCCGAAGTCCATCACGTCCCCCACGAACCGTGCCCCCGTCGGTATGCCGCCGAGCTGTCGCCCGAGGGCCGCCTTTGGTCGAACCACTGTGCTGCGGAACGGAGTTGCAGGTGCGCGAGCAGCTGTCCGGTAGATCGCACCGAGGGCATCGTACCCGCGTGGTGACACCCTGCCGAAGGGTGCCGCCCGGGCCGTTCGGCGAGGTGGGAGCACATGGGGCGCACGCCGGGTGGTGACCGAGGGTGAGCGTCCGGGGTCCTTCGACGTCCGGAAAAGGCGCCTGGAAGGGGAAGAGGACAGAACGAAGCCCCCGGTCACGGGGGAACAACCGGGGGCTTCGCGTCTGTCGGCGGCCCTCGAAAGACCGCACATTGAGAACGTAAGACCTGTACGGCCCGTCGGTCAAGCCGAGTTGAGGCAGTCGGGGAAGTTCCCCCGGACGGGGTCTTCACGATTTCACCACATCGGGCCCGGCTCGTCACGGTGAGTGAAGAACTGGTCCGCGGCAGGTGTGCTCAGCGGGCCCGGGAGCACCTCGTAACCCTGTTTTCCCTGCCGCACCAGGAGGTCCGCGAACGGCCGGGAGGGGTCCCGGGCGAAATGCCGGCGCTCCGCCTCGACCCACCCGTCCCAGAACTCCCGCTGCTCCTCGCCGTCCCGTTCCCGCCCGCGCCGCCACGCCTCCCCGCGCGGCATCTCCATCCACAGCAGCAACGCCAGACGCGGGCGCAGTGCGCGGCGGCCGGCGCCGACGCCCTCCACGAGGACCACCGGCGCCGGGGGCAGCGCGCGGGGCGGACCGAAGCGGCGGGCCCGCCAGTCGTAGGGGGCGTAGTGCGCGCTCTCGCCGCGGCCGAGCGGCTCGATCACCTGTTCCCGCAGTCGTTCCGTCCAGCCGAACAGCTCGTCGTGGCTGGCGACGTCGTCGAGATGCAGCACCGGGGCGCCGTCCAGCGCCGCGGCCAACTGCCCGGCGAACGTGGACTTCCCGGAGCCGGCGTGCCCGTCGACGCCGATCAGGCGGACCGGCCCGCAGGACGGCGGGAGGCGGCGGATCCGGGAGGCGAGAGCGTCAATGGCGGATTCCTGGGACGGGGCGCTCCCTGGGGTGGGGCGCGGGCGGACGAGGGACCCCAGCACTGTAACGGCGGCCGCGGGGCGGGGCGCGGGTTCCCCGGGGGTGCCGCGCGGCAGGTCATGCCACTGGTAGAGGCCAATATTGCTCGGCGCGGCATGGGCCGAAGTGCTGGCCCGACCCGGCGGCGGGCGTCCATAGTTGGCGCACAGCCGTGCTACGGACCCGCCCGACTCGGACACCCTGGGGGTCTACCGCCCATGAGCAGAGCCGAACAGCCGTCCCGCAGAGCCGTGTTGGCCGCCGCCCTCGCCGTGGCGGTCGCCACCGGCACGGGCACCGCGGTCGCCGACACGGGCGCCGACGCCGCCGACCCGGGCGCGGCGCCGACGCACCCCATCGACAACCGGGCCTGGACGTCGTGCCTCGACTGGCGCGGCGGAACCGCCAGAGGTACCCGCGTCGTCGCCGGCGCCCGGCCGGGCGTCGCCATCGGCACCCCCGCCGGAACCGTCGACCACACCGACCCGCACACCGGCACCACCGCCGCCTGGGAGTACGCCACCTGGACCTCGCCCGTCCACCGGCTCGCCGTCCCCGCCACCGAGGCCGTCGCCTCCTGGAACGCCCACACGCCCGAGGGGACCTGGCTCCAGGTCGAGCTGAAGGGCACCTACTCCGACGGCACGGACACGCCCTGGTACGTGATGGGCCGCTGGGCGGCGGGTGACAAGGACATCCGGCGGGCCTCGGTCGACGACCAGGGCGACGGCAAGAGCAGCATCTGGACGGACACCTTCGCCGTGGACAACGCGGCCTCCGGGCTGCGCCTGGTCTCCTACCGGCTGCGGCTCACCCTCTACCGCAAGCCGGGCACCACGCTCACGCCCACCGTGTGGCGGGTCGGCGCGATGGGCTCCGACGTCCCGGACCGCTTCACCGTCCCGGCCTCCACGCCCGGCGTCGCCCGGGAACTGGCCGTACCGCGCTACTCGCAGGAGATCCACGCGGGCCAGTACCCGGAGTACGACAACGGCGGCGAGGCCTGGTGCAGCCCCACCTCCTCCCAGATGGTCATCGAGTACTGGGGCGGCCGGCTCACCCCCGAGCAGCTGGCCTGGGTCGACCCGTCCTTCGCCGACCCGCAGGTGTGCCACGCGGCCCGGTACACCTACGACTACCAGTACGCCGGCTGCGGGAACTGGCCGTTCAACGCCGCCTACGCGGCCACGTTCGACGGCATCCAGGGCCTCGTCACCCGGCTCGGCTCGCTCACCGACCTGGAGACCCTGATCGCGGCGGGCATCCCGGCCATAACGTCCCAGTCCTTCCGTGCGGAGGAGCTGACCGGGGCGGGCTACGGAACCTCCGGGCACCTGATGACGGTGATCGGCTTCACCCCGGACGGCGACGTGATCGCCAACGACCCGGCGTCGCCCAGCAACGAGGCGGTGCGGCGCGTCTACCAGCGGCGCGAGTTCGAGAACATCTGGCTGCGGACCAAGCGGTACAACGCCAGCGGCAAGGTCGTCTCCGGCACGGGCGGCGTCTGCTACCTGTACTTCCCGGCGCGCCCGACCTCGCGCCAGCGCGAGGCGCTCGCCGCGGTGGGCGTGCGCTGAGCCCGGTCGGCACCACAGGGCCCCGGTGCGCCGGGGCCCTGTGTCATGTGACCAACGTCTCCGCCGCAAAGGCCGCCCCGAATGGCAAAGTGGACAGTCCCTGGGGGGAATCCACTCCGCACCGACCATCAGCGAGAGACCATGACCGCGAACGCAGCCGCAGCCGTCCGTGTCCGTACCGGCGGCCCCAAGGACGACGGCCCGCAGATCCTCGAGCACGCCATGGGGTGGGTCCTCGTGGTCGTCCTCGCCATGCTCGTCACCCAGCTCGGCCTGCTCTGATCATCCGGCTCGGCCCGGTCCGGCCGCACGCGCGCCCGATCTGTCGAATCCGCGTCGAACAAGCAGAAGACGCCGGTCTGCCATACTGCGGGTGTCCCGCCGCCCGTTGAAGACCAGGGTCGAAAGTGAATATCAGTCAACAAGGTGCCGCGCGTCCCCACCGGGCCCGCGGCACCGGGCGTTCCGCGACCCGTCGTGCCGAACTCATCGCCATCGGGCGGAAGTTGTTCGCCGACACGTCCTACGACGCGCTCTCGATGGACGACATCGCCCGGCAGGCGCAGGTCGCCAAGGGACTGATCTACTACTACTTCCAGTCCAAGCGCGGCTACTACCTGGCGATCATCCAGGACGCGGTCGCCGCCCTGGTCACCCTCGCGGCGAGCGGCGTCGACCTGCCCCCTGCGCAGCGGGTGCACCGCACCATCGACAGCTACCTGCGCTACGCCGAGCACAACCAGGCCGCCTACCGCGCGATCGTCAGCGGCGGCGTCGGCTTCGACACCGAGGTGCACGCCATCCGGGACGGCGTGCGGGAAACGATCGTCACCACCGTCGCCGAAGGGGCGTACGGCCGCCGCGACATCGCGCCGGTGGCACGCATGGGCCTGCTCGGCTGGGTGTGCGCCGTCGAGGGCGCCACCCTGGACTGGATCGACCGCCCCGGGCTCACCCGCGAGACCATGAGCGACCTGATGGTCAGGATGCTCGGCGGCACCCTGCGCGCCGTCGAGGAACTGGACCCCGTCCACCCGGCCCCGCAGCCGGCCCGCCGGGAGGCGTGAGGCGACGCCCGCGCAGTGGCTCCGCGGCGCGGCAGGCGATATCGTGAAGTAAGCGGTCGTTAACTGGTGACTGGCGGCCTGTGATCGGGCATACTCAGCGCACAGCCGCTGGTCAGCCGCTTCCGAGACCCGGAGGCGGAACCTCGGCCGAGCTTTGGAACGACTGGCGGAGCGGCCCCACCCAAGGCGCATCCGTCGATGTGCCCGACAGGGAGGAGAGCGTCGCCATGCCCGACCGCGCCCCGCAGCCGGTGGACCGGCAACTGCCCACGGACGAGGCCCGGGACCTGATGTCACTGGTCCGCGACATCGCCCAGCGCGAGATCGCCCCGAAGGCCGCCGAGGAGGAGGAAGCGGGCCGCTTCCCGCGCGAGGTCTTCACCCTGCTCTCCGAGTCCGGCCTGCTCGGCCTGCCCTACGACTCCGAGTACGGCGGCGGCGACCAGCCGTACGAGGTCTACCTGCAGGTCCTGGAGGAACTCGCCGCCGCCCGCCTCACCGTCGGCCTCGGCGCCAGCGTCCACACCCTCGCCTCCTACGGGCTCGCCGCCTACGGCACCAAGCAGCAGCAGGTCGAGCACCTGCCCGCGATGCTCGGCGGCGGTCTGCTCGGCGCCTACTGCCTCTCCGAGCCGTCCTCCGGTTCGGACGCCGCCTCCCTGCGCACCAGGGCCGTCCGGGACGGCGACGAGTGGGTCATCACGGGCACCAAGGCCTGGATCACGCACGGCGGCACAGCCGACTTCTACACCGTCATGGCCCGCACCGGCGAAGACGGCCACCGCGGCATCACGGCGTTCCTGGTGCCCGGCGACGCGGAGGGACTGAGCGCCGCCGCGCCGGAGAAGAAGATGGGCTTGAAGGGCTCGCCCACCGCGCAGGTCCACTTCGACGGCGTACGGGTCCGCGACGACCGGCGCCTCGGCGAAGAGGGGCAGGGGTTCACGATCGCCCTGTCCGCGCTGGACTCCGGCCGGCTCGGCATCGCGGCCTGCGCGATCGGCCTGGCCCAGGCGGCCCTGGACGAGGCCGCCGCGTACGCCACCGAGCGCCGGCAGTTCAACCGGCCCATCGCCGACTTCCAGGGGCTGCGCTTCATGCTCGCCGACATGGCGACCCGGATCGAGGCGGGCCGCGCGCTGTACCTCGCGGCGGCGCGGCTGCGCGACGCCGGGCGGCCCTTCTCCAAGCAGGCGGCCATGGCCAAGCTGCACTGCACGGACACGGCCATGCAGGTCACCACGGACGCCGTGCAGATCCTCGGCGGCTACGGCTACACCGCCGACTTCCCGGCCGAGCGCTACATGCGCGAGGCCAAGGTGCTGCAGATCGTGGAGGGCACCAACCAGATCCAGCGGATGGTCATCGCCCGTCACCTGGTGGGTCCAGAGACCCGCTGAACCGACCGAGGCCGCGCGGGGGCGCCGCGAGCCGCACCCACTCCGGGTCGTGGCGCCCCGGCAACGCGCGGCCGCGGTCGGCCCAGCGCGCATCAGGTCGCGGTGGATCGGCGGGTCCGGAAGCCGCGCAGGGCCGAGCGGGACCGCTGCTGCGGGCGGCGGGACGTACACGCGGCGCGGACGCCCGGCTGCCGCATGTGTGTGGGTCATACCCGGGCAACGCGACGCCGGGCGGCCAGGTCACCGGCCGACGGAAATCGTGTGTGACTTCATCGCGTGCGAGTTCACCGCTGCGCGGATGCGGTGACGGCGCGTCAGTCGTCCGTTGACGCGCCGTCGATCCCCGCGAGAAGAGATCAGGCGGCTTCGGCCGGGTGTCTCAGGCGGCGTGGCGGCGCATCGTCGGCACGCGCATCGGGCGCGAGCCCGGTCCGCCGACGTGCGAGAAGGGCTGCTTGCGCCAGTCGAGACCGTGCGGAAGCGTCAGCAGCAGGGCCGTGTCCTGCTCCTGCGGCTCGACGGACTCGTCCGCGGGCCGGGCCTCGGCGGCCCTGCGGCCCGTACCGGCGCAGACCGTGAGGCCGAACGGGTTCCACGGCGAGGCGCACAGCGCGTGCTCCGGCAGGACCTCCTCGTCCGCCAGCAGGGCGATGGGCTGCGCGCAGTCCGGGCAGATGACCCGGAACATCTCGAACGTGTCGTACGCGTCGAGTTCCTCGTCGTCGTAGGCGTCGGGTTCGACGCCCTCCGGCTCGGGATCGACGAGCGGCTGCTGACGCTTGGGCGTAGTACGTCCAGAGCGCTTGAGACTCTGCATGGGATTCTCCCCCTCGGGCTGGGCCGTGAAGGCACTGCGGCCTCGACCACAGCAAGCACTTCCCGTCCGCTCTCCCGGGTAATCACGAGAACATCACGGAGACGGTTCCCGGCCTGTGGTGTTCGTCACATGTCAACCGCAGGTGCCCGGCGCGGCGCGATTCCGGGCGGGCCGCCGGTCACATCACGAACCGGGTATGACCTGGCCGCTCAGGTATCCCAGGAGATCAAGCCCCTGTAGGTTCTTGCGCCATGGAGGAGCTGGACCGTCGGATCGTGCAGCTGCTCGTCAAGGACGGGCGGATGAGCTACACAGACCTGGGCAAGGCCACGGGCCTGTCCACGTCGGCCGTGCACCAGCGGGTGCGCCGCCTGGAACAGCGGGGCGTCATCCGCGGCTATGCCGCCGTCGTCGACCCCGAGGCCGTCGGGCTGCCCCTCACCGCCTTCATCTCGGTGAAACCGTTCGACCCCAGCGCCCCCGACGACATCGCCGAACGGCTCGCCGGGGTCCCGGAGATCGAGGCGTGCCACAGCGTCGCGGGCGACGAGAACTACATCCTCAAGGTGCGGGTCGCCACGCCGCACGAACTGGAGGAACTGCTGGCCCGGCTGCGGTCCCTGGCGGGGGTGTCGACCCGGACGACGGTCGTCCTGTCGACCCCGTACGAGGCCAGGCCGCCGCGGGTGTGACGGGCGGGTGCCGGGCCGATGCGCGTCCGGTCGCCGGGCCCGACCGCCGTGTGCCTGATTGCCGGGTGTCCGACTGGTGCGGGTTCGATCGCCGGGAGTCCGACTGCTGTGTGTCGGGCGCGCGCCCGGCGCGGGACCGGGCCCACGTGCCGGGGCGCGTGCCCGGCGCAGACCCGACCTGCGTGCGGCGGCCGGGGCGTCAGGCGCGACACTGTGCGTCATGAGTGAACGCACCGCCCCGCCCAAGACCGTCCTGCTCCGCCGCGGAGAAGTCCACAGCCCCGCCGACCCCTTCGCGACCGCGATGGTCGTGGAGCGCGGTCAGGTCGCCTGGGTCGGCTCGGAAGGCGCCGCCGACGCCTTCGCGGGCGGCGTGGACCAGGTGATCGACCTCGACGGGGCGCTCGTCACGCCCGCGTTCACCGACGCCCACGTGCACACGACCTCCACCGGCCTGGCCCTCACCGGCCTCGACCTGACCGGCGCCGCCACCCGCGAGGAGGCCCTCGACCTCGTGCGCGCGTTCGCCGCCGCCCGCCCCGCAGACCGGGTCCTGCTCGGGCACGGCTGGGACGCCTCGCGCTGGCCCGGCGGGCAGCCGCCGACCCGGGCCGAGCTCGACGCGGCCACCGGAGGCCGGCCCCTCTACCTCAGCCGCATCGACGTGCACTCCGCGGTCGTCACCACCGCCCTGCTGGACCTAGCTTCCAGATGTTCCGGCGGCTTCCGCGACCTCACCCGCGAGGACGGCCCGCTCACCGCCGACGCACACCACGCCGTCCGCGCCGCCGCCTTCGCCGCGATCACCCCCGGGCAGCGCGCCGAGGCCCAGCGCACGGCCCTCGCGCACGCCGCCTCCCTCGGCATCGGCACCCTTCACGAGTGCGCGGGGCCCGAGATCTCCTCCGAGGACGACCTGGCGGGCCTGCTGCGACTGGCCGCCGAGGAGCCGGGGCCGCGGGTCGTCGGCTACTGGGCCGAACCCGGCGAGGAGGGCATCGCCCGGGCCCGTGAGCTGGGCGCGGCCGGCGCCGCGGGAGACCTCTTCGTGGACGGCGCCCTCGGCTCGCACACCGCCTGCCTGCACCACCCGTACGCCGACGCGGGCCACACCGGCACCGCCTACCTGGACGCCGCCGCCGTCGCCGCCCACGTCGTCGCCTGCACCGAGGCGGGCCTCCAGGCCGGGTTCCACGCGATCGGCGACGCCGCCGTGACCGCCGTCGTGGAGGGCATGCGCGCCGCCGCCGACAAGGTGGGCCTCGCCCGTGTCCGCGCCGCCCGGCACCGCGTCGAGCACGTCGAGATGCTCACCCCCGAGACCATCGCCGCCTTCGCCGAACTCGGCCTCACCGCCTCCGTGCAGCCCGCCTTCGACGCGCTGTGGGGCGGCGAGGACGGCATGTACGCCCAGCGCCTCGGCGTCGAGCGGGCCCGCACCCTGAACCCCTTCGCGGCCCTGCTGAAGGCCGGTGTCCCGCTCGCGCTCGGCTCCGACAGCCCGGTCACCCCGCTGGACCCGTGGGGCACCGTGCGCGCCGCCGCCTTCCACCGCACGCCCGAGCACCGGGTGTCCGTGCGCGCCGCGTTCACCGCGCATACGCGGGGCGGCTGGCGGGCGGCCGGACGGGACGACGCGGGTGTCCTGGTACCGGGCGCGCCCGCGGACTACGCCGTGTGGCGCACCGGCGAGCTGGTCGTGCAGGCCCCCGACGACCGCGTCGCGCGCTGGTCCACCGACCCGCGCTCGGGCACCCCCGGCCTGCCGGACCTCACGCCCGGCCGGGACCTGCCTGTCTGCCTGCGCACCGTGGTGGGCGGCCGGACGGTGTTCGTACGGCCGGGCGAGTGATCTGCCGGGCCGCCCGGCCGCCGGACGGCTGCCGGGCCCTCGTCGCGCGACCTGCGCATCCTCCGCGCCGACCAGGCCGTCGAGCGGCGAGGCGCAGGTCAAGCGACTGTTGACAGGCGGCGGCCCGGGGCCGGTAGGTCGGGTCCACCACCGGACGCCCGACCGGGGAACCTCCGCGCACGCGTCCCGGCGCCGCTGGGTCACGGACGGTGTGCCGCACCGGGACACCGCCACTGGGAGCCAGGCTCAGCGCAGGCACGGCGACGAGGACCTTCCAACCGGTCGGGAGGTGTGACGCGGGCGGGGCCCGGGCGCTCAGTAGACAACGGCTTTCGGTCGATCCACAGCCAGCGGGTCCCGGGCCGGCCCGAAGGGCGCCGGGCCCCCGTCCGCCGTACGGCGGCCCCCCCCGGACGCGTCCGGGTGACCTCGTGCGGGCCCCGCGTCCGTCGCCGGAACCCGAGTGCCTACCCCGCTCCGGCCGAATCCACACCGCCGGACGTCCGTGCCGTCGCGTCCGCGCAGGCCGGGCCCACTATGGTGGTCCCCTGCGTACGGACATGAAGGGGCAGTAGTGAACGACGGCGACGGGACTCCTGCGGCAGGAGCCCAGGAGAGGCAGTTCGGCCCGCTCGGCACGGCGTTGGTGATCATCCCGACCTACAACGAGGCCGAGAACATCAAGGCCATCGTCGGCCGGGTGCGCAAGGCCGTCCCCGAGGCGCACGTCCTGGTGGCCGACGACAACAGCCCCGACGGCACGGGCAAGCTCGCCGACGAACTGGCCGCCCGGGACGACCACGTGCAGGTGCTGCACCGCAAGGGCAAGGAGGGCCTCGGCGCCGCCTACCTCGCGGGCTTCCACTGGGGTCTGGAGCACGGCTACGGCGTGCTGGTCGAGATGGACGCCGACGGCTCCCACCAGCCCGAGGAGCTGCCCCGCCTGCTCACCGCGCTCAAGGGCGCCGACCTGGTGCTCGGCTCCCGCTGGGTGCCCGGCGGGCGGGTGGTGAACTGGCCCAAGTCCCGCGAGGTCATCTCCCGCGGCGGGAGTCTCTACTCGCGCCTGGCCCTCGATCTGCCGCTGCGCGACATCACCGGCGGCTACCGCGCCTTCCGCCGCGAGACGCTGGAAGGGCTCGGCCTCGACGACGTCGCCTCGCAGGGCTACTGCTTCCAGGTCGACCTGGCCCGCCGCGCGGTCAAGGCCGGGTACCACGTGGTCGAGGTGCCCATCACCTTCGTGGAGCGCGAGCACGGCGACTCCAAGATGAGCCGGGACATCCTGGTGGAGGCGCTGTGGCGGGTCACGGCGTGGGGCGTGGGGGAGCGGGTCGGCAAGGTGGTGGGCCGGGGCGAGAAGCCCGCGGCCAAGCCTGCCGCCACCAAGCCCGCAGCCGAGGCCGCCGAGAAGCCCGCCGAGCCCGGGCGACCCTGAGGAACCGTGGCGGCATGGGCGGCGGTGGCGGCCTGGGCCGTTCCCTTATCCCGCGCTGAGCCGGTCCCAGGCACACTGGACGCATGACGACTGGCGCTCAGACCCCCAGGTATCCGGCCCGGCCCCGGCGCTCCCGGCTGCGTACGCTCCTGCCGCTGGGTGCCGCCGCGTGGCTCGTCCTGGAGGTCTGGCTGCTGACGGTGATCGCCGGCGCGTCGAGCGGGCTGGTGGTCTTCCTGATCCTGGTGGCGGGCTTCGTCCTCGGCTCCGGGGTGATCAAGCGGGCCGGGCGGCGGGCCTTCCAGAACCTCACCGAGACGCTGCAACAGCAGCAGGGCGGCGTGCCGCCCACGGCCCGGCCGAACAGCGAGGGCAACGGCCTGACGATGCTGGGCGGCCTGCTCCTGATCCTGCCCGGCGTGATCTCCGACGCCCTGGGCCTGGTCATGCTTCTGCCGCCCGTCCAGAAGGCGGTGAGCCGGTACGCCGAGCGCACCTTCGAACGCAAGCTCCGCGAGGCCTCGCAGGGCGGCGGCCTGGGGGACGCCTTCCGGCAGGCCCGTATGCACCGCCCCGACGGCAAGGTCGTCCCCGGCGAGGTCGTCCGGGACGAGCCCGGCGACACCCCGCGCGAGCAGCCGCGCCCGCCGCTCACGCACTGAGGAACGGAAAAACCGCGGGCGCCGTACGTCAGCTGACGTACGGCGCCCGCGGTTCACCACGTGTGGGGAAACAGTCGCCCGAGCCCTTGCGGGGATTACGCGCTCTTGCGGCTGTCCCGCGGATGCACCGCGATGTTCATCGCGCCGGACCGCAGAACGGCCAGCCGCTCCTCGAGGACCTCTTCGAGCTCCTCACGGGTACGGCGCTCCATCAGCATGTCCCAATGCGTACGCGCGGGCTTGGCCTTCTTCTCTTCCGGACCGTCGCCGTCCACGAGGAGTGCCTGGGCCCCGCAGACCTTGCACTCCCACTCCGGCGGGATCTCCGCCTCCACCGAGAAGGGCATCTCGAAGCGGTGCCCCTTCTCGCATGCGTACTCCACGGCCTGGCGCGGGGCCAGGTCGATGCCGCGGTCCGTCTCGTAGCTGGTCACCACGAGGCGCGTGCCGCGAAGAGCTCGCTCACTCATGAATCGTGCCTCCCGGGCTTGTCGCCCACAGGACAGGTGTCGCTGTCGTCGTCATCCGGTCAACGTCCGGTCGGCGGTAAAGATTCCCGTTCCGGGTCATGCGTCGCCGTCGTAGCCGCCCCTTGTTGTACCCACCAGCGCCCGGTTTGTCACATCTGCTAGCACATGTGACCCAGCGTTCCGGCACCTTTGACGCGCAGTAACGGTACGGCAGGCAGGCCAAACGCGTACACTACAGCCCTTTCGCTCCGAGTGCTAAATCCTCTCGGGTACGGGATTGCCCGCGTCGCCGATCGCCCGCCGCACCGGCACCCGCGCGAGCAGCGCGAAACCGAGCACGAAGAACGCCACCAGGGAGATGATCGCCTCCCGGTAACTCCCGGTCAGCTGGTAGGTGAGCCCGAACAGCAGTGGCCCCAGCCAGCTCATCCCGCGGTCACTGATCTCGTACGCCGAGAAGTACTCGGCCTCCTTCCCCGGCGGCACGAGGTGGGAGAACAGGGAGCGGGACAGCGCCTGGCTGCCGCCGAGGACGAGCCCGATGCCGGCGGCCAGCACGAAGAACCACACCGGTTCACCCGCCGGCAGGAAGTAACCGGCCGCCAGCGTCACCGTCCACGCGACCAGCGAGCCGAGGATCGTGCGCTTCGCCCCGTAGGTCCGCGCCAGCCGGCCGAGCGCAAGCGCGCCCGCCACCGCCAGCACCTGGACCAGCAGGACGGCCACGATCAACGTGGACTGGCCGAGCCCCAGCTCCTTCGAGCCGTAGACCGAGGCCTGGGAGATCACCGTCTGGATGCCGTCGTTGTAGACGAGGTACGCCAACAGGAACGACAGCGTCAGGGGGTGCCGGCGCATGTCCCGGAGCGTGGCGGCGAGCTGTGCGAAGCCGGGCAGGCCCGGCGTGGAGTCCCGCGCGGCGGTCCGCCGGTCGCGCAGCCTGCGCAGGGGAATGACGGTGAAGGCGCCCCACCACAGCCCGGCCGACGCCAGGCAGATCCGGACCGCCTCGCCCTCCGAGAGCCCGAAGCTGTCGTGCGCGGTGTAGAGGACCAGATTGGCGACGAGGACCAGGGCGCCCGCCGCGTACCCGAAGGCCCAGCCGCGCGAGGACACCGCGTCGCGCTCCTCGGGGCCCGCGATCTGCGGCAGGTAGGAGTTGCAGAGCATCATGGCGACGGACTGGGCCGCGTTGGCGACGATCAGCAGGGCGCCGCCCAGCAGGTAGCGCTCGCCGCCGAGGAAGAACATGCCCGCCGTCGCCGCCGCCCCCACATAGGCGGCGCAGCCCAACAGGGGCTTCTTGCGGCCGGTGCGGTCGGCGGCGGCGCCCACCAGCGGCATCGCCAGCACCGCGAGGATCACCGACAGGGACACCGAGTACGCGAAGAAGGAACCGGCGCGCACCGGGATCCCCAGTGGATGCACGAACCCGTCCGCGTCCGCCGCCGACTCGGCGACCGACGTCAGATAGGGGCCCAGGAACACGGTGAGCACGCTCGTCGAATAGACGGAGCACGCCCAGTCGTAGAAGTACCAGCCGCGCTGCTCGCGCCGCCGCGCGCGGGCCCCGTCGGCTTCCCCCGCCCGCACGGTGTCGGTGCCCACCCGTGCCCTCGCTTCCCCAGGAAGGTGCCGCGCGAGGGCGGCGGGCGGCGCCGGGATCAGACCCAGGCGCCGCGGTCCTCCATGACCTTGCGCAACGTGTCGATGTGATCGGTCATGATGCCATCCACCCCCAGGTCCAGGAGCCGGTGGATGCGGTCGGGTTCGTTGACCGTCCACACGTGCACCTGCAGTCCACGCGCGTGTGCCGTGCGTACGAAGCGGTGGTCCACCACCCGGACGCCCGACTGCGACTCGGGCACCTGGGCGGCGACCGCGTGACGGCGCACCGCCACGGGCACGCCCCAGGACCGCAGCCGCAGACCGAGCACGCCGCGCGTGCCGTACGAGGTGGCCAGGCGGGGCCCGGCCAGCCGCTGCGCGCGCACCACGCGGGCCTCGGAGAACGAGCCGACGCAGACGCGCTCCCAGGAGCCGGTGCGCTCGATCAGGTCCAGCAGGGGCAGCAGTGCCGGTTCCGCCTTGACGTCGACGTTCCAGCGGACCTCGGGGAACAGGTCGAGCAGCTCCTCGAAGAGGGGCACCGGCTCCTCGCCGGCCACGCGGGCCTGCCGTACCTCCGCCCACGGCAGGTCGGCGATGCGGCCCGCGCCGTCCGTCACCCGGTCCAGCGTCGCGTCGTGGAAGGCGACGAGCCGGCCGTCCCGGGTGGCGTGCACGTCGGTCTCGATGTACCGGTAGCCCGTCTCGACCGCGGTCCGAAACTGCCGGACGGTGTTCTCCAGGCCGTCCGCCGCGCCGCCCCGGTGGGCGAAGGCGAGGGGTCCCGGATGGTCGAGGTAGGGGTGGCGTATCCGCGGGGTCACGGACGCAGTATCGCGCTCCGGGGTTGCCCGACGGCAACGACCGTGCTGCCGTCGGATGCCGGCGCGACGGCGAAGACGCGCAGGAACAGCTGGGCCAGCGGGCCGATCGACACCGCGTACAGCAGGGTGCCGGCGCCGACGGTGCCGCCCAGCGCGAAACCGGTGACGACGACCGCCACCTCGACGGCGGTGCGCATCAGGCGGATCGAGCGGCCGGTGCGCCGGTGCAGCCCGGTCATCAGCCCGTCCCGCGGGCCCGGCCCGAAGCGCGCGGCGATGTACAGGCCGGTCGCCGCGCCGTTGAGGACGACACCCGCGAGCAGCAGCGGCACCCGGACCGTCAGGCTGTGCACGGCGGGCAGCAGGGCGAGGGTGCCGTCCATGGCGATGCCCACGACGAAGACGTTCGAGACGGTGCCGAGGCCGGGCCGCTGCCGCAGCGGGATCCACAGCAGCAGCACCGCGGCGCCCACGACGATCGACACGACGCCGATGGTGAGCCCGGTCAGCTCGGCGAGGCCCTGGTGGAGCACGTTCCACGGCTCGAGCCCCAGGCCCGCCTCGACGAGCAGCGCGGAACTGGCCCCGTACAGGGCGAGCCCCGCGTACAGCTGGACCAGCCGCCGTCCCAGACGTCTCTTCGCGGACAAGATGTGCCCCCCAGTGGTCGTAGTGGCCTGACGCATGACACCCTGTGGCTCGGGGAAGCATGCCAGCCATGGCCAATTCGGGGAAGGTGGACTGATTTCCATGCCGCAGTGGACCTCGGCGGTGGGGGCCGCGCAGCTGGCCCGGCTGCTCACCTCCCAGCAGGACCGGCCGACCGGCCCCGGCACCCGCCGCCCGCCCGCCTACCGGGCGCTCGCCGACGGCATCCGGCTGCTGGTGCTCGAAGGGCGCGTGCCGGTCGCCGCCCGGCTGCCCGCCGAACGCGAACTGGCCATGGCGCTGTCCGTCAGCCGCACCACCGTCGCCGCCGCCTACGAGGCGCTGCGCACCGAGGGCTTCCTGGAGTCCCGGCGCGGCGCGGGCAGCTGGACCGCCGTCCCGGCGGGCAACCCGCTTCCGGCCCGGGGTCTCGAACCGCTGCCCCCGGAGGCGCTCGGCTCCGTGATCGACCTGGGCTGCGCCTCGCTGCCCGCACCCGAGCCGTGGCTCACCCGCGCCGTGCAGGGCGCGCTGGAGGAACTGCCGCCGTACGCGCACACGCACGGCGACTATCCCGCCGGGCTGCCCGCGCTGCGCGCGATGATCGCCGAGCGCTACACCGCGCGCGGCATCCCGACCATGCCCGAGCAGATCATGGTGACGACCGGCGCGATGGGCGCCATCGACGCCATCTGCCACCTCTTCGCGCCCCGCGGCGAACGCGTCGCGGTCGAGTCGCCGTCCTACGCCAACATCCTCCAGCTCATGCGGGAGGCGGGCGCCCGGCTCGTGCCCGTCGCGATGGCGGAAGGGCTGAGCGGCTGGGACCTGGACCGCTGGCGGCAGGTCATGCGGGAGGCCGCGCCCCGGCTGGCGTACGTGGTCGCCGACTTCCACAATCCGACCGGTGCCCTCGCCGGGGAGGAACAGCGGCGGCAGCTCGTGGAGGCCGCCCGCTCGGCGGGTACGGTGATCGTCGCCGACGAGACGATGAGCGAGCTGTGGCTGGACGACGACCTGGACGACGCCGCCATGCCGCGCCCGGTGTGCGGCTTCGACCCCGCCGGGTCCACCGTGATCACCGTCGGCTCGGCGAGCAAGGCGTTCTGGGCGGGCATGCGCATCGGCTGGGTGCGGGCCGCCCCGGACGTGATCCGCAGCCTGGTCGCCGCGCGGGCCTACGCCGACCTGGGCACCCCCGTGCTGGAGCAGCTGGCCGTGAACTGGCTGTTCAGCACCGGCGGCTGGGCGCAGGCGGTGGAAGTGCGGCGCCGCCAGGCCCGGGAGAACAGGGACGCGCTCGTCGCCGCGGTCCGGCGCGAGCTGCCCGGCTGGGAGTTCGAGGTGCCCAGGGGCGGGCTCACGCTGTGGGTCCGCGCGGGCGGCCTGTCGGGCTCGCGGCTCGCCGAGGCGGGCGAACGCGTCGGCGTGCGGGTGCCGTCGGGGCCCCGCTTCGGAGTCGACGGCGCCTTCGAGGGGTATGTGCGGCTGCCGTTCACGGTCGGGGGAGCGGTGGCCGAGGAGGCGGCGGCACGGCTGGCGTCGGCCGCCCGTCTGGTGGAGAGCGGCGGCACGGCGGGCCATGAACCGCCGCGGACGTTCGTGGCGTAAGCGAGCCGTTCGTACGGCAAAGGCTGCCTGCCTGTGGAGGGTTACGACGTCTCCGCCGCCACCGCCTTCGGGGCCACCGTCTCCGGCACGAGCTGCGGGACCGGGGCCGGTGCCGCTTCCTCCGCCGGGGCCGCGGCCACCCTCTCCGGCACGAGCTGCGGCACCGGGGTCGGCTCCGGTGCCGTTTCCTCCGCCGGGGCCGGTGTCTCGTCCGCCGGGGTCGAGCGCGGCGGGAGCAGGTCCAGGACGGCCTGGCGGTGCGCGTCGCTGGTGGCGTCGTCGTACGGGTCCGGGGTCGCCGGGACCTGGAGGCGGTGCACGGGACCGCTGCCCAGCCGGGCGTAACCGCGGCCGGGCGGAAGCTGCGCGACCGGGGTGGTGCCCGGCGCGGCGCCCAGGACGGCCGTCAGCCGGTCCCGCGCGGCCGGGCCGAGGACGACACGCGCGCGCGTGTGCTGGAGGACGGCCTCGCTCAGCGTCTCCGTGCCGTCCAGCTGGTCGGCGACGACCACGGTCACGTTGGCCGGGCGGCCGTGCCGCAGCGGGACCTGGAGCAGCGACTGCGGGTCCCGGTCGCCGTCCGCCGCCGCGAGGTGCGTGAACGCGCTCGGCCGGTCCAGCAGGATCCACAGGGGTCGCCTGGTGTCCTCCGGCGGCGGCTGGCCGGCCTGACGCGCGCGGTTGGCGGCGATCAGCCGGCGCTCGGTCTCCTGCGCGGCCCACTCCAGGGTGGCCAGCGCGCCGCCGAGGTCCAGCTCCACGGCCAGCACGCCGTCCCGGCCGGTCAGGCAGGCGTACTCGCCCGTGCCGCCTCCGTCCACGATCACGACGTCGCCGTGCTGGAGCGCCTGCAGGGCGATCGAGCGCAGCAGCGTCGAGGTGCCGCTGCCCGGCTGGCCGAGGATCAGCAGATGGGGCTCGGTGGAGCGGATGCCGGTGCGCCAGACGACGGGCGGCACGTCGCACTGTTCCTCCCCGTGGGTGAGGGGGAGCGTGCGCTGCACCTGCGTGGCGTCGGTGAAGCCGAGGACCGTCTCGCCGGGGGCCGTGACGAAACGCTGGGCGGCGATGTCGGCGGGCAGCGGCGCGAGGGCGGTGAGGGTGAGCTCGTTGCCCTCCTCGTCCCACGCGATGTGGTACTCCCGCTCGCGACCCGCCTTCGCGGCGAGCAGGTGCTCGATCCGGGCGCGCGCCTCGGCCTCGCCGTCGGTGAAGTACGCCGGGTAGCGGACCACCAGCTGCGAGACCCGGCCGGTGGAGTCGAACTCGTAGGCCGGGAACGCCTTGTCCCACTCGCCGCCGTGCGCGTACAGCGGAGCGGGGTCCTCCGCGGCCGAGAAGTACGGCACGAGGGCCTCGTACAGCGATCGCAGGCGCTGGCTCTGGGACTCGTCGGGACCGTCGGGCGAGGACCCGGTGCGGTCCCGGCCCCGCCAGGCCGCCGCCGCCATCAGGGTGATGACGGCGAGCAGCGGACCGTAGGGCACCAGCGCCACGACCAGGACCACGGACGCCACCAGGAACAGCAGCGCGCCGCGCCTGTCCTTGGGGGTGGCGGTCCACTTGCGCAGGCCGGCCGAGGCCAGCCGGCGCAACCCGCGGGTGATCGTGATCAGCGGGTGGAGGACGTCGGTGGCGCCGTCGACCGCCGTCCGGGCCAGCTCCCGGCCGCGGGCGAGCTGCGCCGTGCCGGTGCTCAGAATGCGGGGGAGAGGGCGCCGGGCCACTGCTGCCTCCAGAGGGTGCGTGCGGGCGGGCGGACGGGCGTTCAGAACTTGATACCGCCGAGGAGGCTCGCGAGGCTCTCGCCGCCCGCCTTGATGCTCGGGGCGATGGCCGTGCTCGCCAGGTAGAACCCGAAGAGCGTGGCGACGATGGCGTGCGACGCCTTCAGGCCGTCCTTGCGGAAGAAGAGGAAGACGATGATGCCGAGCAGCACCACGCCTGAGATGGAGAGGATCATGTGAGTTCTCCTGGTTCGCGGGGACAGTCACCATGAGTACTTCCAGGCTCACAGCATGTATCCATACGATAAAAGGTGCAAGTGAGTGAAATTCCGGCAATTACCCTCGTTCGGCGGAGCCCTGCCCGGCCTGTCGCGGCGCACTGCCGCGTCCGGCCGGAGCTGTGTGATCTTTGCCTCGGGCGCATCCCGTCATGTGCCCCGCGAGCCAGTACCCTGGCGATTCACCCGTACGGCGCACCGCTCGCCGCCGTGCGCGCAGTCCCCGGAGTTCGCAGTGAGAGGCGGTCCCGCCGATGAGTGATGCCCCCGACCCCGAGGTCGTGGAACTCGCGACCAAGATCTTCGATCTGGCCCGGCAGGGGCGGACGGAAGCACTCGTCGCGTACGTCGACGCGGGCGTCCCGGCCGACCTCACCAACGACCGCGGCGACTCCCTCGTCATGCTCGCCGCCTACCACGGCCACGCCGACGCCGTCCGCGCGCTGCTCGCCCGCGGCGCCGACGCCGACCGGATCAACGACCGGGGCCAGACCCCCATCGCGGGAGCCGTGTTCAAGGGAGAGACGGACGTGATCCGTGCGCTCCTGGAGGGCGGCGCCGACCCGCGCGCGGGCACGCCCTCGGCCGTCGACACGGCCCGCATGTTCGGCCGCACGGAACTGCTCCAGCTGTTCGGCGAACAGTGATCCGACACTGACTCATCCGCCCTGACCAGGCACAACACGGAAAACGGGGGAGGCGGTACAGGGCCGCCGAAATATCGGTCGCGGCAGGTCTTACCGCCGAGTCATCATGACGTCGTGGTTCACGGACGCGATGGCTGGGCAGGTCTTGCCGCACCGCGCGGGCCGTGACCCGGCCCGCAAGGGTCACCGACGAGAGGCAGAGGAAGATGGTCTACAGCAAGCAGGAAGCGGCGGGCGCCCCGACGTGTTGTCTCGCGGCCAGGTAAGGCACGTCCCCGGTTGCGTCGACGCTTGATGTGAGGCTGTTTCCCATGTTCGATCCGGTCATAGCGCCCAGCGGTACGCTGCTCGGCCTGCTCCAGAGGGGCCGCGGCGACGGCACGCTGCACGCGCTCACCGCCCCCCGCGGCGAGGCGCTCGCGGCACTGAACCACTGCGTGCTGCGCGACCCCCGCCACGACTGGCAGGTCGAGAACCGCTCCCTCTACTACGCGCGCCTGTACCTCGACCTGAACGGCGGCCTCGACGCCGTGGAGGCCCACCTCTTCGACGCCGAGGACGTCCTCGACACCGAGGAGTCACGCACCGGCCTCGCCCTCGCCGTCCTCGGCCACCTCGCCTCCTACGGCAGGCGGGACGCCCTCCACCTGCTGCGCAGGTACGCCGCCCACGGCACCAACTGGGCCTGGGCCCTGGACGAGCTGGCCCTGCGGGACGACGACGCCGGGCTGCGCGCCCTCGCCGTGCCCGTCCTCGCCCGCTTCCCCGCCGACGCCGAGGGCGAGGCCGAACTCGCCGTCGCCGTCCGCGACGCCTTCGAGCCCCGGCCCTGGCGGCTGTGGGCCGACGACCCGCGACCGTCCGTCGCCGCACGCGTGCGTGCCGCGTACGAGTCCGGGTGCTTCGACCGCTGGCAGCGGCAGATGCGGCCCACCGGGCCCCGGCCGGGATGGAGCGTGCGGGCCGTCCTCGACTGGGCCCAGCAGGGCCTCGAACGCGGCGCCGCGCTGCACGTCCCGGCCGCCCGATGTCTCGCCGCCGTCGCCGCCCCCGAGGACCGGACCGAGATCCTCACGGCCGCCGCGTCGGGCACCGACGGCGCCCGCTGCACCGCCCTGCGCTACCTCGCCGACGGCAACGACCCGGCCGCGCTCGACCTGATCGAGGGCGCCGTGGCCACCGGACCGGCCGCCGTCGCGGACGCCGCCGTCGACGCCTTCGAACGGATGCGCAGTGTCGCCGCCGTCGACCGCGCCCGCCGCTGGGTGCACCGGCCCGACCCGCTCGGCGCCGCCGCCGGACGCGTCCTCGCCTGCCGCGGCGGGGCACAGGACCGGGACCTGGTCCTCGCCGCGCTGCGCGAGGCGGTACGTGGCGAAGGCCCCGACGCGCCCACCCTGTGGACCCTCGTCGACGGCACCGGACGGCTCGGCATCGCCTGCGCCGCCCCCGTACTGCGCCACGTCTACCGCGAGACCGCCTCCTCCCAGCTGCGCGGCAGGGCCGCCCGGGCCCTCGCCGCCACCGACCCCTCCTTCGCCACCGGCTTCGCGATCGAATGCCTCTGGGACTGCGAGGAGACCACCCGCGAACTGGCCGCCCGGCACGCCGAGACCGGCGACGCCCGCGTGGTCGAGCGCCTGCGCAGGCTCGCCGCCGACCCGGCCGAGGAGGCCGAGGTCCAGACGGCCGTGCGCAGCCGCATCGGACCCGACGCACCCGCGCTGTAGACCCCCGTTCGGCACGTGAGCACGGCGGATTCAGGCCTGCCGGATGAACGAGGGGTGACCCGCCGGTCAGGAGCGCATGTCCGCCGCCTGACCTGCGCGGACGTACGAGGCAACGCTCATGGGACGTTCCCCGGCCGGAAAGATCCACGTTGACGCGGCCACGTCCAGCAGGGCGACAACACCCGTATGCGTGTCGTCATCGTGACCGAATCCTTTCCTCCCGACGTGAACGGCGTGGCCCACTGCGCGCTCCAGACCGCCCGGCACCTCGTCGACCGCGGTCACGCCCCCGTCGTCGTCGCCCCGGCCCCCGCCCCCGGGAGCAAGCCCGACGCCCTCGCGCCGTGCCCCGTCTCCCACGTCCCCTCCCTGCCGCTCCCCGGCTACCCCCAGGTCCGCGTCGCGCTGCCCAGCCGGCGCCTCGCCGCGGTACTCGCCGAGCACCGCGCCGACGTCGTCCACCTGGCCAGCCCCTTCGTCCTCGGCGTGCGCGGCATGGCCGCCGCCGCCCGGCTCGGCATCCCCGCCGTCGCCGTCTACCAGACCGACCTCGCCGGATACGCCCGCACCTACATGGGCGCGGGCGAGGCCGCCGCCTGGCGCCGGATCCGCTCCGTCCACTCCGCCGCCGACCTCACCCTCGCCCCGTCCAGCGCCGCCCTGAACGACCTCCGGGCGCACGGCGTGCCCCGCGTCACGCTGTGGCCGCGCGGCGTCGACACCGTCCGCTTCCGGCCCGGCCGCCGCGACGAGACGCTGCGCTGCCGCCTCGCCCCGAACGGCGAGGTCCTCGTCGGCTACGTCGGCCGGCTCGCCCCCGAGAAGCACATCGAACTGCTCGCCGGGGTCTGCCGGCTGCCCGGCGTCCGGCTCGTCGTCGTGGGCGACGGACCCAGCCGCCCCGGCCTGGAGCAGGCCCTGCCCGGCGCCGTCTTCCTGGGCCGCCGCACCGGCGACGACCTCGCCCGCGTCTTCGCCTCCCTGGACGTCTTCGCGCACACCGGCCCCTTCGAGACCTTCTGCCAGACCGTGCAGGAGGCCATGGCCAGCGGCGTGCCCGTCGTCGCGCCCGCCGCCGGCGGCCCCCTCGACCTGGTCGCCCACGGCCGCACCGGACTGCTCGTCCCGCCGCGCGACGCGGACGCCGTACGCGACGCGGTGGCCTCCCTCGCCGCCGACCCCGCGCGCCGGGCCGGCTACGGCGCCGCCGGACGCGCCATGGTCGAGGGCCGCACCTGGGCCGCCGTCGGCGACCAGCTCATCGGCCACTACGCGGACGTGCTCGCCGCGCGGCGCTCGGTGGTGGCCGCGTGACCGCCGCCCCGCGCCCGCTGCGCATCGTCCGGCTCGCCAACTTCGTCACGCCCGCGTCCGGCGGGCTGCGCACCGCGCTGCGCGAACTCGGCAAGGGCTACGCCGCCGCCGGACACGAACCCGTCCTGATCGTGCCGGGCGAGCGGTACGACGACCGCGACACCGAACAGGGCCGCGTCATCACCCTGCCCGGGCCGCTGCTGCCCGGCACCGGCGGCTACCGCGTCCTCACCGGCAAACGGCACGTCGCCCGGCTGCTCGAAGAACTTGCGCCCGACCGGCTCGAGGTGTCCGACCGCACCACGCTGCGCTGGACCGGCACCTGGGCCCGGCGCGCCCGGGTGCCCGCCGTGATGGTCTCCCACGAGAGCGCCGACGGCGTACTGCGCACCTGGGGCCTGTCCGAGGCAGCCGCCCGGCGGGCCGCCGACAGCCTCAACCTCCGCACCGCGCACGCCTACGCGCGCGTGGTGTGCACGACCGAGTTCGCCGAGCGGGAGTTCGTCCGCATCGGTGTCCGCAACGTCGTACGGGCTCCGCTCGGCGTCGACCTGGCGGCGCGTCACCCCGCGCTGCGCGACCCCGCGCTGCGCGACCGGCACGCGCGCGAGGACGAGACGCTGCTGGTGATGTGCTCCCGGCTGTCCGTCGAGAAGCGGCCCGGCACCGCCCTCGGCGCCCTGGAGTCACTGCGGCGGCGCGGCCGGCGCGCGGTGCTGGTGGTGGCCGGGGACGGTCCGCTGCGCTCCCGGCTCCAGCAGCGGGCGCGGGAGCGCGGGCTGCCGGTGACCTTCCTCGGGCACGTCCGCGACCGCGCGCTGCTCGGCGCGCTCCAGGCGTCCGCCGACGTGTGCCTGGCACCCGGGCCCGCTGAGACGTTCGGGCTCGCCGCGCTGGAGGCGATGGCCTGCGGCACGCCCGTCGTGGCCAGCGCCTCGTCCGCGCTGCCCGAGATCATCGGCTCCGCCGGGGCCGTCGCCGCCGACCACGGCGACGCCTTCGCGGACGCCGTGGACACACTGCTCGGACGCCGGGAGAGCGACCGGCGCGAGGCGGCACGCGCGCGTGCGGAGTGCTTCGGCTGGGACACGGCCGTCGCCGCGTTCCTCGCCGCGCACGACGCTCCCGCACCGGGCACCGCACGTCCGGCGGTGGTGCCGGAGGGCGTCGCATGAGACCCACCCGGTTCGTGGCCCTCGGCGACTCGCTGACCGCGGGCGTGGGCGACCCGGTCGGCGGCGCGTGGCGCGGCTGGGCCGCGCTGCTCGCCCCCGGGCTCGGCGACGGCCCCCGCGGCACGGGCGGCTTCGCCAACCTCGCCGAGAGCGGCGCCCAGACCCGGGACGTGCGGGAACGGCAACTGCCCGCCGCGCTCGCCCTGCGGCCCGAGCTCGCCTCCGTCGTCGTCGGCGTCAACGACACGCTGCGCCGCACCTTCGACATCCACGCCGTGACCGCCCGGCTCGACGAGGTGTACGCGGCCCTCACCCGGCAGGGCACCGTGATCCTCACGGCGTGCCTGCCCGACCCCGGCGCGCTGCTCGGGCTGCCCGGCGCCCTGGCCCGGCCGCTCGCCCGGCGGCAACAGGCCGTCAACAGCGTCGTGCATGCGCTGTCCGACCGGTACGGCGCGGTGCACCTGCACGCCGCCGAGGGCGCCTGGATCACGGACCGCGCGATGTGGAGCGCGGACCGGCTGCACCCCGGCGAGCGCGGGCACCGGCACGTCGCCCTGCGGTTCCACGCGCTGCTCGCCGAACGCGGCCTCGCCACCGGCCGGGCGCCCTCACCGGAGCCCGAGGCGCCCGCGCCCGGCACCTGGCAGAGCCTGTGGTGGCTGGCCACCGCGGGCACCGGCTGGGTCACCCGGCGCTGCACCGACCTGCTGCCGCAGCTCCTGCGGCTGGCCGCCGACGAGGTCCGGCACCGCGCGCGGGGCACGAGCACGCGGCTCGACCTGCGCACGGCCGCGGCGGTGTCGGCGGCGCTGACGGCCCTCCCGGCACCGGAACGGGCGGACGCCGCCTAGGGGTTGCGGACGGGGGCGGCGTACGGCAGCGAACCGCACGGGGGTGCCGGGTGCCGCTTGGGTGGTGCGGGTGGGTGCGGTCATCGGCGGCGTACGGGGATGAAGTGCACGGGGGTGCTGGGTGGTGCGGGCGGGTGCGGTCACCGGCGGCGTACGGCAATGAACCGCACCGGTGTGCCGGGTGCCGCCTGGGCGGCGGCCGAGAGGTCGGCAGTGCGCACGACCGCGATCACCGGGTAGCCCCCGGTGGTGGGATGGTCGGCCAGGAACACCACCGGCCGGCCGTCCGGCGGCACCTGGACGGCGCCGAGGACCATGCCCTCGCTGGGAAGTTCACCATCGCGGGCCCGCTCCAGGGCGGGGCCTTCGGTGCGCAGGCCGATGCGGTTGCTGGCCGCCGACACCCGGTACGCGCGCGTGGTGAACGTCCGCAGCGCCCCGGGGGTGAACCAGTCGTCGCGGGGGCCCGGCGTCACCCGCAGCACCAGCTCGGCGGGCGGCGCGGGCTGCGGCGCGACGTCCACGCACGCGTGGCCGCCCGCCGGGGTGCCCAGCGGCAGCACCGCGCCGTCCGTCAGCGGCGCCGGGCCGAGCCCCGACAGCAGGTCGGTGGAGCGGCTGCCGAGCACCGGCTCGACGGCGATGCCACCGGACACGGCCAGATAGCCGCGTACCCCCGCGACGGCCGGTCCGACGTCCAGGAGTGCCCCGGCCGGGACGTGCACGGGCGCACCCCACGCGACCGGGCGGCCGTCCACGGTGACCCGGCAGGGGGCGCCGCCGACGGCGGCCGTGAGCGCCGAACGGGGCCGTACCGCGCAGCCGTTGAGGGTGGTCTCCAGCACGGCCGCGTCCGGTGGATTGCCGACCAGCCGGTTGACGAGCGCCGCGGCGGGCCGGTCCAGCGCCCCGGACCGCGGCACCCCGAGGTGGGCGTGCCCGGGCCTGCCGAGGTCCTGAACGGTCGTCAACGCCCCGGCGCGTACGACGCAGAGCGCACGGTCGGTCATGGGGTTCCCGTCCGGTGCGCCGAAGCTCCCTGCGAAGCGTCCGCGCCGTCCACGGGGAGGAACCGCACGTGCGTGCCCGGTGACAGCAGCGCCGCCGGTACGCGTGTGTGGTCCCACAGCACGGCGTCCGTCGTGCCGATCAGCTGCCAGCCGCCCGGCGACGAGCGCGGGTACACGCCCGTGTACGGCCCGGCCAGCGCCACCGAACCGGCCGGGACGGCCGTGCGGGGCGTGGCCCGGCGCGGCACCTCGTAGCGCGCGGGCAGACCCGTGAGGTAGCCGAAGCCCGGCGCGAAACCGCAGAAGGCCACCGTGAACTCGGTGCCCGCGTGAATGCGGGCCACCTCCTCCTCCGGCACCCCCCACAGCGCGGCGACGTCGGCCAGGTCGGGGCCGTCGTAGCGGACCGGGATGCGGATCACCTCACGCGCGCGTGGCGGAGCGGGCGGCACCTCGGCGGCGGCGAGCTCGGACGCCAGCCGGGCCGGGTCGGCGACGCCGTCCAGGAGGACCGTACGGGCCGCGGGGACGATCTCCCGGGCCGTCAGCGAGCCCTCCGCGCGGCGGCGCAGCAACTCCGCGTGGAGCGCCTCGGCCTCCTCGCCCGAGGCGACCTCGACCAGCAGGGCGGTGTCGCCGGCCGGCAGGACTCTCATACGAAGGCCTCCACCCGGACCCCGCAGGCCTCCAGCCCGTCCCGGACCCGCCGCGCCAGCTCCACCGCGCCCGGCGTGTCGCCGTGCAGGCACAGGGAACGCGCGCGTACCCCGATCGGTGTGCCGGTGTGCGAGGTGACCACGCCGTACCGGGCGAGGCCGACGGAGCGTTCCACAACGGCCTCCGGGTCGGTGATCACGGCGCCGTCCCGGCCGCGGGGCACGAGCGTGCCCCGCTGGGTGTACGCACGGTCGGCGAACGCCTCCGTGACGACCGGCAGTCCGGCCTTCCCGGCCAGTTCCAGCAGGCGGGACCCGGGCAGCCCGAGCACGGGCAGCGAGGCGCCGGCGAGGAGCACACCGTCCACGACCGCGCCGGCCTGCTCCTCGTCGTGCACGACCCGGTTGTAGAGCGCGCCGTGCGGCTTGACGTAGGCCACGTGCGCGCCCGCGGCGCGGGCGAACACCTCCAGGGCGCCGATCTGGTAGGCCACTTCGGCGGTCAGCTCGGCGGCCGGCACGTCCATCGCGCGCCGGCCGAACCCGGCCAGGTCCCGGTAGGAGACCTGGGCGCCGATCCGCACCCCCCGCTCGGCGGCCTGGTCGCACACCCGGCGCATGGTGGCCGCGTCCCCGGCGTGGAAGCCGCAGGCCACGTTGGCGCTGGTGACGACGGACAGCAGCTGTTCGTCGTCGGTCAGGCGCCAGCGGCCGAAGCCCTCACCGAGGTCGGCGTTGAGATCGATCGTGGTCATGGTTCCCCGGAGTCTCCTTCTCAGGCCACGCGGTACTGCTCGTCGCGGGCGTCGCCGATGAACATCTGTCCCGGCGCGTGGGTGATGGCGAACGGCGGCCGTGAGGCCGTCACGGCGGCCTGCGGGGTGACTCCGCAGGCCCAGAACACCGGGATGTCGTCCGGTTCGGCATCCACCGGATCGCCGAAGTCGGGGCGGCCGAGGTCGGCGATCCCGAGCCCCGTGGGATCGCCGCAGTGCACCGGGCTGCCGTGCACCGCCGGGAGCAGACTGCTCTCCCGGATCGCGGCCGACAGGTGTTCCGGGGGCACCGGGCGCATCGACACCACCAACGGCCCGTGCAGCCGGCCCGCCGGACGGCACTGCCAACTCGTCCGGTACATCGGCACGTTGCGCCCCTGGTCGATGTGGCGCATCGGCACCCCGGCCTCCGCGAGCGCCCACTCGAAGGTGAAGCTGCACCCGATCAGGAACGACACCAGGTCCTCGCGCCAGTACGCGCGTACGTCTCGCGGCTCGTCCACCAGCTCGCCGTCCCGCCACACCCGGTAGCGCGGCAGGTCGGTGCGCAGGTCGGCGCCGTCCGCGAGCGCCGTCCGGTACGACCCGGCGTCGGTGACGTCGAGCACCGGGCACGGCTTGGGGTTGCGCGTGCAGAACAGCAGCACGTCGTACGCCCAGTCGGCGGGCACCGAGATCAGGTTGGCCTGCGTGTGCCCCGCCGCGACGCCGGCCGTGGGACCGGACAGGCCGGCGCGGAACCGCGCGCGTGCGGCGGCCGGGCTCCACGCGTGCGCGTGCTCGTCGACGAGGACCAGGGGGCGGTCACCGGTGCGGTTCACGTCAGCTCCTTCCCGCGCGTCTCCGGCAGGCCCAGCAGCGCCAGCGCCGCGAGCCCGTAGCCGATCGCCCCGAAGACCAGCGCGCCGCCCACGCCCCAGCTGTCGGCCAGGAAGCCGACCGTCGTGGGGAAGACGGCGCCGACCGCGCGGCCCGTGTTGTACGTGAAGCCCTGGCCCGTGCCGCGCACGGCCGTCGGGTACAGCTCGCTCAGGTAGGACCCGAATCCGCTGAAGATCGCCGACATGCAGAACCCGAGGGGGAAACCGAGCACGAGCAGCAGGGTGTCGGCGCCGCTCGGGATGTTCGCGTACGCCAGGATGCAGATCGCCGACAGCAGCGCGAACAGCCAGATGTTGCGGCGCCTGCCGAGCCGGTCGGTGAGGTAGCCGCCGGTCAGGTAGCCGATGAAGGCGCCCGAGATCAGGAACGTCAGATAGCCGCCGGTGCCGACGACCGACAGGCCGCGCTCGGTCTTCAGATAGGTCGGCACCCAGGTCGCCAGGGTGTAATAACCGCCCTGGACGCCGGTGGACAGCAGCACCGCGAACAGTGTCGTGCGCAGCAGTCCGGGCGACGCGGCCGTGCCCGGCCGGAAGATCGCCGCGAACGAGCCCTTCTCCGTGCTCCGCTCGCGTGCCAGGGCCGCCTGCGGGGCGTCGTGCACGCTGCGCCGCACCCAGACCACGAGCAGCGCGGGCAGCGCGCCGGTCCAGAACATGATGCGCCAGGCCAGGTCCTCGCCGGCCAGCGAGAAGACCAGCGTGTACACGATCGCGGCCAGGGCCCAGCCGACGGCCCACGAACTCTGGATCGCACCGAGCGTGCGGCCCCGGTGCCTGGCGCTCGCGTACTCGGCGACCAGGATCGCGCCCACCGCCCACTCGCCGCCGAAGCCGAGGCCCTGCAGGGCGCGGAACACCAGCAGCGTCTCGTAGTTGGGCGCGAAGCCGCACGCCACGGTGAAGACGGCGTACGTCATCACGGTGATCAGCAGTGCCTTCACGCGGCCGATGCGGTCCGCCAGGACGCCCGCGAGGGCGCCGCCGATCGCGGAGACCACCAGCGTGACGGTGGTGAGCAGGCCGGTCTGGCCGCTGTCCAGGCCGAAGTACGCGGCCAGGGCGACCATGCTCAGCGGCAGGGTGAAGTAGTCGTAGGAGTCCAGGGCGTAGCCGCCGAACGCGCCCCCGAAGGCGCGTCGGCCGCGCGGGCCCAGAGCGCGCAGCCAGCCGAGGGCGCCGTCGTGGGAGGCGCGCTCGTCCGGGCCGGGCGGGGCCGCGGTCGTCAGGGCTTGCGGTGGAGGGGTCGTGCTCATGGGCACCTCGCAGTGGAAGGACGGAGGGTGCTGGGAACTGAGCCGTGCCGTGCCGTGCCGAAGCGGTCGGCGCCGCAGTACCGGAGGCGGCGCCGTCCGTAGCAAGGTAGAGGATCGTTGAACGATCCCTCAATACCCCTGTTGTTTCGCTCTGGTGTCTGCGGTTGAATTCGGGCATGGCAGAGCAGCTGAGCGAACTGGCCGGCGACCGCGCCCTGTTGGGTCGCACCAGCACCGCCGAACGGGTCTCCGACATCCTCAGGAGCCGGATCGCCGAGGGGTTCTTCCCGCCCGGCACCCGGCTGTCGGAGGACAGCATCGGCGGCGCGCTCGGCGTCTCCCGCAACACGCTGCGGGAGGCGTTCCGGCTGCTCACCCACGAACGCCTGCTCGTCCACGAACTCAACCGGGGCGTGTTCGTCCGGGTCCTGACGGTCGAGGACGTCGAGGACATCTACCGCACGCGCACCCTCGTGGAGTGCGCCGTCGTCCGCGGCCTCGGCGAGCCGCCGTACGGTCTGGACGGACTCGTCGAGGCCGTCGAACGCGGGCGGCGCGCGGCCCGCGAAGCTGACTGGAAAGCAGTGGGTACGGCCAACATCCACTTCCACCGGGAACTGGTCGCCCTCGCCGGCAGCGCGCGCACCGGCGAACTGATGCGCGGCGTCTTCGCCGAACTGCGCCTGGCCTTCCACGTGGTGGACGACCCGCGCGCCCTGCACGAGCCGTACATCGCACGCAACGCCGACATCCTCGACGCCCTCCGGGCCGGCGACCGCGACAAGGCCGAACGGCTGCTCGCGGGCTACCTCGAAGACTCCCGGAAACGGATCGTGGACGTCTACCGGCGGCGGGTCGGCGAGGAGGACCAGGACGCGGCCGGCTGAGCACACCACCGGTCCGGCATGCTCAAGGGCTCACCGTGTCCCGGCACGAGCGGGCCTCGATCCTCGCGGCGCTCGGCTTGTAGTTGCTGATCCAGCCGGGCTCCTGGTCCACGAGGGCCGGCAGGGACGTCTGGATGTCCCGGGTCCACTCACTGCTGCCGACATACCCCATCAGCCACTCCTTGAGGTGGTTGCAGTCGGCCGTGTGTCCCTTGCGCAGCCCGATGCCGTAGTGCTGAGCCACTCCTATCGTCACCCCCTGCACCACACGCAGACCTTCCTTGCGGTACCGGTGGGCGAAGCCGTACAGGATCGCCTGGTCGGTGGAGACCGCGTCGACCTTTCCGGCGATGAGCTGATCGACGCAGTCGGACGCGTCGTCGAGGGGGAGTATCTCCACGCCCCGGACCTCCCTGATCTCGTCCAGCGCCGACTTGGACGTGGTGCCGTCCCAGGTGCAGACCGTGGAGCGGCGCAGGTCGGCCTTGCTGCGCACGTCGCTGTCCGGACCGACGAGGAAGCCCTGCCGGGTGGTGAGATAGGGGCCGACGAAATGGATCTTCTTCATCCGCTCCGCGGTGATGGAGAAGGAGGCGATCGTCAGGTCCGCCTTCTTCTCGAGGAGTTGGGTCACCCGGTCACTGGAGGAGACGTCCACGGGCTCGCTGAACGCCACGTCGAGTGTGTCCTTGATGTGATGGAACACGTGGAAGTCCAGTCCGGAACGGTCGTAGTTCGAGGAGTAGGACATGCCGGGCAGGTCGTTGTGCATGGCGACGGTGATCCGGTTCAGGCCGAGGAACGTCGGCTCCTGTTCCTCGGCGGAGCATGCCCCGAGCCCCACCAGTGAGGCGAGCGCGGTCGCCGCGCCGATCAGGCGCCTCGGCAGGCGCACGGTGGAAGACCTGGGTTGCGAGGTGTCGGGCACGGTGTCCTCTCAGTCGTGCAGTACGACGTCCGCGACGGACAGGTTCATGCGGCAGTTCTCGTCGGTCGCCAGGGTGATCAGCGCTTCGATCTCGCCCCGCAGCCCGCCCAGCGCGAGCTCGACGGTCTGGCCGCTGCGCACATGTTCCACCCGGCTGTTCGCGTTGCCCGGCAGCTCGGCGGTGTACTCGGTCTCGGGCACGCAGTACTGCTGGTCGAGGGCCGCGTCCCTGATCGTGAGGGTCAGACGCAGCCGTGAACGGTCGGCGGGGCTGTCCACGACGAGCCGCAGGCGCGAGCCGTCGGTGGCGGTGCCGGGGATGATGCGGGTCCGTCCGGTGACGTCGACTTCGCCGTGCTCCGCGAGGTGGTCCATGCCGATGGTCCCGGCGACCGCGCAGATCACCGCCGTCGCCGACATCAGCACCCGCCAGCGACGGCCCCGGACCTCGCTCGCCAGTGCCAGCAGACGCGCGAGCGCGAGCGCCACGGCCGTGCCGAAGGCGGCGTACACCCACACGAACTGGCGGAACGGTCCGTCGGGCGCGGTGATCAGGGCGAAGGTGCCGAGCGCCAGCACCAGCAGGAACGGCGGCCAGTTCCAGCCGCCCCAGCGCCTGGCCTTGTCGGCGAACTCCACGACGTCCCCGACGAACACGCTGAAAAACAGCTTGCTGACGAACCCGATCGCCGGGGACCCGTCACCCCAGGTCTTCGCCTTGCCGGTGACCGGGCTCTCACCGGTCAACTGCCGTCCCCCCGGCCCGGACGCGGATTGAAGTAGAAGGTCGCGCTCTCCAGCTTGCCGATCGCCGGTGAGCCGTCGCCGTGCGAGGTCACCTCGATGCGGTCGGCGCTGTGCGTCGTGCGGTGGGCCAGCTCGATCTGCCTCCGCAAGGACTGGGCGCTCAGATCGTCCCCACTGGTCAGCCACGTACCGATGGCCGCCTCCAGGATCTCCCGCTCCTGGGCGGAAAGCCGCGCGATGGCCGCGGCCGCGGCGGTGTCCTGCTCGGTCTCCGGCGGGTCGTCCTCGTTCCGCCGCAGCACCCTGCCCAGCAGGACCCGGCCCCTCTCCACCGCGCTGTCCGCCAGCCGGGTCTGCGCCGACTGGACGACCGCACCGGCGAAGGACGTCGCCGCCGTGCTGACGAACGGCGCGATGACGGCCGCGGCCGTCAGTAACTCAGACACGTGTTCTCCCCTCCCCGTGAAGGTAAAACTCTACTCAACTCCGCGTGTGCCGTACGTGACATGGAGCTACTCGAACGCGGGGCGCGGACACGCGACGCGGCAGGGCCGGGACCACTCCGGGAGACGGTGCGCGGACTCCGCTGCGCCCCCGCCGCCGGAGAGGCCCGAGGCCGGACGGTGCGGGCATGACAACCGTGGCGCCGGGGCGCGTCTGCGTCGTTTGGGCCGTTGTCAGACCGAGGACCTAGTCTGTGCACCGTGACTTCGCCTGCATCGACGGACAGCGTTCCGCCCCAGCTCAGCGCGGGGCCGCGGCCCGCGCCGGGCCCGGCCGCCGACGAAGGACTGGCGCGGCGCCTGCGCGCGCTCGCCTGCACCGCGCCGCTGCACGACCTGGACACCCGCAAGGCCAACCTCGCGGGCGAATACTCGGTGTACGGGATGGCGGAGATCGCCCTCGCCGCCATCGACCTCGTCACGCTCAACATGGACTTCGACACGGGCGCCGACCACGACCAGATCGTGGCCCGCCTCGTCCCGCGCGTGGCCGCCCAGGCCCCGCGGCGCCCCGCCGCCGAGCACGAGCGCGTGGCCCGCTGGGTCCTGGAGAACCTGCTTAACGTCGGCAGCGTCGACCGCGGCTTCCGCGCCGTGTACGGCACCTTCGGACCGGACGGCTCGTACGTCCGCCGCGACTACGACTTCAAGCTGATCGAGGAGGTCCCCGGCCCCGGCGGCACGGTGTACCTGCGCACGACCGACGAAGCGGTCAACGTCCTCGTCGGCGCCCTCGACACCGATGTCACCAGCGCGCAGATCGCCGCCGAGGTCAAGCTGGAGGTGCTCATCAGCCGCGGCCGGCTCGCCGACGCCCAGCTCGCCGCCGAGCAGGCCCGCTACCGGACCGTGCAGTACTCCGAAACCCTCCGCAGAGCCCTCGACGCCACCCGGCGCAACGTCCGCGCGGTCGACTGGCTCAACGCCGTCCCCGACATGATCGCCGAGGCCCTCGACCACGTCGCCGACCGCTACCGCCACGAGAACGCGATCCTCACCAACATCCGCAAGGCACGCGACGAGTCCGAGGACCCCGAGCACAAGCGCCGCGCCGCCGAACTGGTCGACATCGTCAAGGACTGCATCCGCCGCCACACCCAGCTCCAGTCCCGGCTGCTGGAGGCGGGCCCCCTGTTCCGCGCCGAGCAGGACCGGCAGGCCTTCGCCACCCCCATCGGCACCGCCGGCATAGACCTCTACGGCCACCTCGTCGCGCCCGTCCTGCCGCTCCCGCTGGAACAGGCGATCCGCGTCACCGACGCCTTCTTCGCCCGCGGCACCGGACTGCGCACACCGGTCTCCGTCCGGGTCGGCGACCTCGTGGACCTGCTGCTCACCCCGCCCGTGGAGCGTGAGCACCTCGGCGCCGAGATGCCCGAACCCGACCTGATCGCCACGCCGGACGACAGCCGGTTCAGCGAGGAGCAGCTGGCTGCCGCCAGGGAACTGCTCGACCTGCCGCACGACGCGCCGCGCCGGCTGTCCGGCCTGCTCGCCGACGCCCGCCGGCGCGACCCCGACCTGCCGTACCTGGTCGCCCTGCTCGCGGTCCACGCGGCCAGCCCGCCGGTCGGCACGGCCTACCGGCAGGGCGAGCAGAGACTGCTGTTCGCCGTGGACGACGGCACCGAACTGGACGACCCCGAGTTCGGCGGCGCCGACCTCGTCGTCGGCACCGCGCTGCTGGACGCGGCGGGGATGGCCGCGGACCGGACGGAAGCGGCATGAGTGAGCACCAGCGCAGCAAGGAGCACCGACCGTGACCGAGCACGTCGAGTGGAGTGAGGCCGAGCCCGCGGCCCCGTCGGCGAGCGCCGCCGTCACCCCCGCCGACGCCGCCGACGCGGCCCGGCTCGTCGCCTTCGGCCTGCAGCCCAAGCTGCAGCCGGCCCGCGACCAGGAGTACGCCGACCTGCTGCGCCGCTACCGGGAGGACCCGCCGTTCGCGCGGCTCGCCGACGCCGTCGCGACCGGGCTCGGGCTCGTCGTCCTGGAGGTGTCCCCGCGCGCGGGCATGGCCGTGACCGCCGCCGAGGACTCGGTGTTCGCCGTCCGCATGGGCGAGTACGCGCGCCGCACGTCCGCCGACTCCGCCGACCGCTTCCTGCACGGCCTCGCCCATCTCGCCGTCGCCGCCCTGGCGTTCCCGCGCCCCGAGGACCTCGCCGACGACGGGTACATCGGGCGCGTCACGGTCAACGGCGTCGACGCGTTTGTCCGCCAGGCCTGCCGACGGCTGGAGGAGCGCGCCGAGGCACAGGGCGAGAACACCGACCCGGCCACCGACGCGCCCGGCCTGGAGACCGCCTGGCGGATCTGGGCCAGACGCACCGCGACCGGCGCCACCAAGGACGCACGCCGCCTCGCCGGCTCCACCACCGGCATCGTCGGCAAGGCCGTCGCCTTCCTCACCGACTCCGGCTTCCTCCAGCGCACCGGCGACGACAACGGCGGCACCTACCGCACCACCGCCCGCTACCAGCTCCAGGTGCGCGACATGGCCGGCAGCGCCGCCATGGCCGAACTGCTGGAGCTGGGGATCGTCCCGGTCACCGACGGCACGCCGACACTGCTGCCCCCGCAGGACGCCGACGACCCGGAGCTGGTGGCCGACGCCGGGCTGCCCTTCCACTCCTCCTGAAGCCCCCTGACCCCCCACCTCGAAAAGACTGACGAGAGTCCGCCATGTACGAGCTGTCCCGGGTCCGCCTCTACTCCATCGGACCCGCCGGTGCGCGCTACGCCGACACCGTGCTTGACCTGCGCGGTGTCGGCGAACCCGTGCCCGACCCCGCGCCCACGCAGGCGGAGTTCTTCGAGGAGGAACCGGTCGGCCCGCCGCGCCGCCCCGCGCCCGCCGGCGTGCTCTTCCTGGAGAACGGCGGCGGCAAGTCGGTACTGCTCAAGCTGATCTTCTCCGTGATGCTGCCCGGCCACCGCAACACCCTCGGCGGCGCCAGCTCCGGCGTGCTGCGCAAGTTCCTGCTCGCCGACGACTGCGGGCACGTGGCCCTGGAGTGGCAGCACGTGCTGACCGGCGAGTGCGTCGTCGTCGGCAAGGTCAGCGAATGGCGCGGGCGCCAGGTCTCCAACGACCCGCGGAAGTTCGCCGAGGCCTGGTACTCCTTCCGGCCCGGCCCCGGACTCAGCCTGGACAACCTCCCCGTCGCCGAGTCGACCGCCGTGCGCCCCGCGGCGGAGGGCGTCTCGGGCGCCCAGGGCCGCCGCCGCACCATGAAGGGCTTCCGCGACGCCCTCACCGAGGCCCAGAAGGCCTACCCGCACCTGGAGGTGCACTGGGAGGAGATCCACGAGCGCTGGACCGAGCACCTCGGCGAACTCGGCCTCGACCCCGAACTCTTCCGCTACCAGCGGGAGATGAACGCCGACGAGGGCGAGGCCGCCGGTCTGTTCGCCGTCAAGAAGGACTCCGACTTCACCGACCTGCTGCTGCGCGCCGTCACCGACACCCGGGACACCGACGGCCTCGCCGACCTCGTCGGCGGCTTCGGCAGCAAACTCGGCCGCCGCGCCGAACTGATCGCCGAACGCGACTTCACCGCGGGCTCCGTGGACCTCCTCGGCCGCATCGTGGAAGCCGCCGACGCCCGCTCACGCGCGCGTGACGTGCACGCCGGCGCCGAACGCCGCACGAGGACACTGGCCCGCCGGCTCTCCGCGCGCGGCGCACAGGAGCGGGCCCGCGCCGCCGACCTCGCCCAGCGCGTCACCGCCGCCGCGCACGCCGTCACCCATGCCGGGTCCGCCCGCGAGCGCAGCGCCCTGACCGCCGCCGAACTCGCCTACCGGCACGCCTCGCTGGCCCTCGCCGCCGCCGAGAAGGCCGCCGCCGCGCAGAAGCGGGAACTCGCCGACGCCCGCACCCTGCACGCCGCCTGGCAGGCCGCCGAGGCCGTACTGCGCCACCGCGCCGCCGCCGACCGCGTCGCCCGCGTGTCCGCCGCGATCCAGGAGGCCGAGCGGGACGCCGCCCCCGCGCTCGCCGCCCGTACCAAGGCCGCCACCGACCTCGTACGGGCCCTGCACGCCGCCGCGCAGAACGCCGAGAACCTCGCCAACGAGGAGGAGGAGCGCTCCGCCGCCCTCCAGGAGACCGGCGACCTCGCCCACCGGGACGCCACGGCCGCCGCCACCGAGGCCCAGCGCGCCCGCAGCGAGATCGGACACCTGCGCCAGCGCCTCGCCGAGGTCGAGCAGGAGACCGCCGAGGCCGTCCGCGCGGGCTGGCTCGACGACAGCGCGCCCGACGCCGACCCGGCCCGCGCCGCCCTCGCCGCCAGCGACGCCGAGAAGACCGCGGTCGCCGCCTGGGACACCGCCCGCGAAGCCGCACGCCGCGCCACCGAGCACGCGCGCGAGGCAGCCGCCGCCGAGACCCGCACGGAACTGACCGCGGCCCGCGCCTCCGACGCCGCCACCGCCGCGGAGCGCGGCCACCAGGCGGAGCTGCGCACCGCCGAGGCGCTCGCGGCCGAGGAACGGCTCGCGGAACTGCTCAGCCTGCCCGGCACCGCACGGGTCGGCGTACCCGGGCCCCGCAGCGGCGACGGCCCGTCCGCAGCCCGGCCCGACGGCGCGCGCGGCGCCGCCCAGGAACCGTCCTGGGCGGGCAGCCCCGCCGCCGAAGGGGCGCTCACCGCCGAGGAGCTGGACCGCTTCGCCGACGACCTGCGCGCACTCCTGGACGACGCCGTCTCCTCCGCCGAACGCCAGCTGTTCGACCTCCGTACGGCCGCCGCCGACGACGCCCGGATCCTCGGCGCCCTCGGCGACGGCGGGCTGCTGCCGCCCGGACCGGACGTGCTGGCCACCGTCGAGTTCCTCGGCGAGCACGGCATCCCCGCGCTGCCTGGCTGGCGCTACCTGGCCCAGGCCGTCGACCCCGCCGACCACGCGCGCGTCCTGGCCGCCCGCCCCGAACTCGTCGACGGCGTGATCATCACCGACCCCGACTCGCACGCCCGCGCCCGGGACGCGCTGAGCGACGCGGCCCTGCTGCCGAGGTCGGCCGTCGCGGTCGGCACCGCCGCCGCCCTGCTCGCCCCCACCCCGGGCACCGGCTCCGGCAGCGGCGATGTGTTCCTCGTACCGCCGAACCCGGCCATGCACGACGAGCACGCCGCCGACGAGGAGCGGCAGGCGCTGCGCGCCCGCGCCACCGCGCGCGACGAGGAGATCCGGGCGCTCGCCGCGCGGCTCGGCAAGGACCGCGAGCTGGCCGCCCGCCTCGCCTCCTGGCGCACCGGCTGCCCCGCCGGACGCCTCGCCGAGCTGGCCCGGGCCGCCGCGGAGGCACGCGCCTTCGCAGCGGAGGCCGAGGCCGAACTCGCCGAGGCACGCACCGTGCGGGCCGAGGCCGAGGAAGCCGCCGCAGAGGCGGTACGGGTCCGTGACGAACGTCAGGAGGCCGCGCAGCAGGCCCGCCGCGCCGCCGACGCCCTCGCAGGCCTCGCCTTCCGGCTGCGGGAACGGGCGGGCTGGCAGGCCAAGCTGCGTGAACTCGCCGACGAGGCCACCGAGGCCGAGGCCCGCGCCCAGTCCTGCCTGGAACGCGCCCGCGCCGCCGACGAGGACCGGCGTGCCGCCCAGCGCGCCGCCGACGACGCCCGCCGCACCGCGCGTGCGCTGCGCGCCGAACGCTCCGAGATCGCCGGCGCCCCCGACGACGTGCCCGCGGACGACGCGGCCGCCCCGAAGTCGTCCCTGCCCGCTCTCCGCGAGGCCTACCGGGCCGCCTCCCAGCTGTACGAGAAGGTCGGCGTCGGCGCCGACCTGCGCGCCGAGCAGGCCCGCGCGGAGAGCGACGAGAGCGCCGCCCGGGCCGAGCTGGACCGCCTCAGCAACAAGGTCCGCACGCGCGCCGCACACCTGCTGGAGTCCCCGGACGGCTCCGACGGGCCCTCCCGGCAGGCCGCCGCGGCCCGCGCCGAGGAACTGGTGCAGCTGCTGGAGACCCGCATGTCCAGCGCCAGCGAGCACCTCGGACGGCTGCGGGGCGAGGCCGAGCGGCACGCGCCCGAGGACGGCGACGCCCACACCGAACTCCCCGGGGACCTCGTCCCGCGCGACGCCGAGCACGCCCAGGCCCTGCTGCGCACGGCGACGGCCGAACTCGCCTCCCGCACCGAGGCACTGGCGCGGGCCCGCGAGGCCCACGCCGAGCTCCTCGACGCCCACCGCGCGGCCGAGGACGCGGCCGGCGGCTTCGACGAGATCGCCGCGATGCTCCGCGACCTGCTGCGCGAGCACCCCGCCGAGGAGGACCAGGAGGCCCCGGAGCCGTACCCGGGCAGCCTTGAAGAGGCCCGGCACTCGGCCGCCGAGGCCCGCCGGTCCCTGCGCGGCTGCGCCGCCGACCTGTCGGCCGCCGAGGCCGCCGTCCGCGAGGCCAGCGACATCCTCGTCCGGCACGCCAACTCCACGCGCTACGAGCAGGTGCGCACCCCGGCCCGGCAGCAGATCCGCGAACTGCCCGCCGCAACCCTGCCCGAACACGCCCAGAAATGGGCGGACGCCTTCGCACCCCGCCTGCGGGTCCTGACGGACGAACTGGCGCAACTGGAGCGCAACCGCGACTCGATCGTGGACCGCCTGCGCGGACTCGTGGAGTCGGCCCTCGCCACGCTGCGGTCCGCGCAGCGGCTGTCCCGGCTGCCCGAAGGGCTCGGCGAGTGGTCCGGGCAGGAGTTCCTGCGCATCCGCTTCGAGGAGCCCGACCAGGCCACGCTCACCGAGCGGCTCGGCGACGTGGTGGACGAGGCGACCCGCGCGGCCGTGAAGAAGAACTCCGACCTGCGGCGCGACGGCATGTCCCTGCTGCTGCGGGGAGTCGCCGCGGCGCTCCAGCCGAAGGGCGTGGCCGTCGAGATCCTCAAGCCGGACGCGGTGCTGCGCGCCGAGCGCGTGCCGGTCGGCCAGATGGGCGATGTGTTCTCGGGCGGCCAGCTGCTGACGGCGGCCATCGCCCTGTACTGCACGATGGCCGCCCTGCGCTCCAACGACCGCGGCCGGGACAAGCACCGGCACGCCGGCACGCTGTTCCTGGACAACCCGATCGGCCGCGCCAACGCCACGTACCTCCTGGAACTCCAGCGCGCGGTCGCCGACGCCCTCGGGGTCCAGCTCCTCTACACCACCGGTCTGTTCGACACGACCGCCCTGGCCGAGTTCCCGCTGGTCATCCGGCTGCGCAACGACGCCGACCTGCGGGCCGGGCTGAAGTACATCAGCGTGGAGGAACACCTGCGGCCGGGACTGCCGCGGGTCACCTCCGGCGCGGAGGGCGGGCACAGTGAGATCACCGCGACGCGGATGTACCGGCGGCCGGCGGCCAGTAGCTCGTAGCTCGGCGTGGGACCGCGGGTTCGTCGCTCCGCAGCTTCGTCGCTCCGCAGCTTCGTCGTGGCGGGGCGTCGTCGGGAACTGCGATTCGGTGCGGCTGGTCGCGCCGTTTCCCGCGCCCCCGGGGCGCCGCTCAGCCGCCGGCTCAGGCCTCGACCGCTACGAATGCGACAGCCGGCCCGTGCCGCCCCGCCTGCGTATCCGCTCCTGTGCCCGCTCGGCGACGCGCGCCTGCCTGCGGGCCCGGCGCCGCTCGCGCCGCAGGGCGCGGGCCGTGCTGCTCGGGGTCGACACCACGCCGTTGCGCTGGTTCCAGACCTGGCGCGTCACCCAGACGTCCAGCGCACCCCAGGTGGCCACCATCGTGCTGGCCACGCTGCTGATCACCATCGGGACCGCCAGCCACGACCCGGCCATGGTGCACAGGAAGGCCACCACCGCCTGCACCAGCGTCACCGCGATGATGAGGACCGCCCGCACCGCCGCGGTGCGCACCGGATCGGGCAGTCGGCGCCGCCGCGCGGGCTCCTCGATCCACAGCGGCCGGTAGGCCGCCTGCTCCTGTCGCGCCTCGTCCGCGCCGGCCGCCCCGGATATGCCTCCGCCTCGGGGTGTCCCCGCCCCGGTCCCGGTCTTCCCGGGCGCGTCCTTGCCCGCCGTCTCCTGCCGGGCCGCCGGAATGCCGATATCCCGTGCCTCCGTGCCGCGTGGCGCCCTCACGCGTCCCGCCCCCTCGTCAACGGATGTCTTCAGCCGCTCCGCCGTGCCCATCAAGTGTCACTTCCCATCCCCAGCAGTCCGCTCGTCCCGAGTCCGACGACCCGACTCCCACTGGCTGCCCGGCTTGCGCTGTTTTACGCCGCCCCGGGGCAGGGCACGGTTCCTGTGGCCGATTCCGCCCCCATTTCCCATGGAGTAGGACGAACGGCGCCGCATGAAGATTCCCGGGCAGCGATGAAAACCGGCCAACTGACCTGCGCCACACAGTGATCCGCGCACAGGGGTCCAGCCGGATTCGGGGAGGCAATCTCCCCCAATGACCGGACAACTCCCCATCTCTTTCCGCCGGTACGGAAGTTCAGGTTCCGGAAGGCTCTTCGAGTTCCCGGGGCGTCGGTAGTAGGCTCGCGCCGTTTGTTGACGCACATGAGTATCCCCGTGCCGACGGGGGTCGAGCTGGGGGAGGCCATGCGCTTTCGCGGGAAGTCGATCCGCCGGAAGATCGTGGCGCTGCTTCTCGTGCCGCTGGTGTCGCTCACCGCGATCTGGGCTTTCGCCACGGTCATCACGGGACGTGAGGCGAGCCGGCTGTTCAACGTGTCGGCCGTGGTCGAGAAGATCGGCTACCCCGTCGAGGACACCGTCCGGGTGCTCCAGCAGGAGCGCCGCCAGACCCTGGTCCACCTCGCCGACCCGCGCGCCTCCGCAGGACTGGCCGATCTCCGACGCAGCCGCACGGCCACCGACAAGGCCGTCGCCACAATTCGTGCCAACGCCAGGAACGCCGATGTACGGGACGCCCTCGGCGAAGGCTCCAGCGACCGGCTGACCGCCGTCCTCGACGCCTTCGAGGGCATCACCTCCCTGCGCCGCAGCGTCGAGGAGGGCACCGTCAACCGCGCCCAGGCCCTCGACCTCTACAACCGTCTGATCGACCCCTGTTACGTCCTGCTCTCCGGCCTCACCGTCGTCGACGACGGTGAGCTCGAAAAGCAGTACCGGGCGCTCGTCAACCTCGCCCGGGCCCGGGAACTGCTCTCCCGCGAGGACGCCCTGCTCGGCTCGGCCCTCATCGTCGGCAGGATCACCCGCGGCGAGATGCGCGACGTCTCCGACCTGGTGGCCCAGCGCAGGCTGCTGTACGACGTCAACCTGCCGCTGCTGCCCTCGTCGGAGCGGGACCGGTTCGAGAGCTTCTGGAAGAACGCCTCCTCCGCTCCCGTGCGCGTGGCCGAGGAAGCGGCCGTGACCTCGGACACCGGCAGCCCCAGGGGAGTCGACGCCAAGAGCTGGGACGCCGCGGCCGGCAATGTCCTCGACAAGCTCGCCACCCTCAACGACCAGGCCGGCGACCGCTACCAGGACCGGGTCAGCCCGGCCGCGATGAACGTCATCGCCCAGGTGGCCGTCGCCGGCGTCCTCGGCCTGATCGCCCTGCTGCTCTCCCTCTTCCTGTCCGTCCGCATCGGCCGCGGCCTCATCCGCGACCTGCGCCAGCTGCGCCTGGAGGCCCACGAGGCGTCCGGCGTGCGGCTGCCCAGCGTGATGCGCCGCCTCTCGGCGGGCGAGCAGGTCGACGTGGAGACCGAGGTCCCGCGCCTGGAGTACGACAAGAACGAGATCGGCGACGTCGGCCAGGCCCTCAACACCCTCCAGCGGGCCGCCGTCGAGGCAGCCGTCAAGCAGGCCGAACTCCGGGCCGGCGTCTCCGAGGTCTTCGTGAACCTCGCCCGGCGCAGCCAGGTCCTGCTGCACAAGCAGCTCACCCTGCTCGACAGCATGGAGCGGCGGACCGAGGACACCGAGGAACTCGCGGACCTGTTCCGCCTGGACCACCTGACCACCCGTATGCGCCGGCACGCCGAGGGCCTGGTGATCCTCTCCGGCGCCGCCCCCTCCCGGCAGTGGCGCAAGCCCGTCCAGCTGATGGACGTCGTGCGCGCCTCCGTCGCCGAGGTCGAGGACTACGAGCGCATCGAGGTGCGCCGCCTGCCGCGGGTCGCCGTCACCGGCCCCGCGGTCGCCGACCTCACCCACCTCGTGGCGGAACTCCTGGAGAACGCCACGGTGTTCTCCCCGCCGCACACCGCCGTGCAGGTCCTCGGCGAGCGCGTCGCCAACGGCTTCACCCTGGAGATCCACGACCGCGGCCTCGGCATGACGGCCGACGCGCTGCTCGACGCCAACCTCCGGCTCGCCGAGACCCCCGAGTTCGAGCTGTCCGACACCGACCGGCTCGGCCTGTTCGTCGTGAGCCGGCTCGCCCAGCGGCAGAACGTCCGGGTCTCCCTCCAGCCGTCCCCGTACGGCGGCACCACCGCCGTCGTGTTCATCCCCGACACGCTGCTGACGGACGACGCCCCCGACACCAACGGCGTCGGCTTCCGCCTCGACCGACCCCAGCGTCCCGACGCCGCCGAGTCCGAGGACGGCCGGGACGCCCTCACCCAGGTGCCGGCGCACCTGCCGGGCCTCCCGGTCTCCGTGCTGGACGGCCCGATCGAGCTGGAGGCGCCCGTCGGCCTGGACGGCCTCGACGACTTCCCGGGCGTGCTCGGCGACGAGGACAGCGAACGCGGCGGCATCTTCCGCAGGCGCGGCGCCGTCCCCCGCCCCGACGACACCACGGCACGCCGCCGTGACCGTCACCACCGCGCCCCCGCCGACACCCCGGGCACGACCGACGACGCGGACGGCGCCCTCAACGCCCCCGTGCCGCTGCCACGGCGCCACACGCCGAAGCTGGTCAGCTCGCACGGCCGCCCGGTCACCGACCAGCGCGGGCGGCGCGGTGAGGCGGACGACACGGCCCTGTCGGGCGGCCCCGAGCGGCTCGACGAGACGCCGCCCACGCTGCCGACCCGCCGCCGCGGTCCCGAGCCCGCCTCCGGGCCCGGCCCGGGCCGCCCGCAGACCGACGCCGTGCCACCGCTGCCCGCCCGGCGCCGCGGCACGACACCCGCCCGCTGGGACACCGACCCGGCGGCCCGCGCCGACGGGCAGGCCGCGACCCCGGCCACGCCCGCCCCTTGGTGCGGCGCCCCCGGCGACGAGCCCGAGGTCCCTGGCCTGCCCAGGCGCGCCCGGCGCCCGGAAGCCGCGGCCGGCGGCCCGGTGGACGCCTCCGAGCGCCCCGGTCCCGCAGCGGCGGGAACCGGTGCCGCACCGAGCCCGGCGGACCGGGCACCGGGCCGTGGCGCCCCATACGCAGATACGGACGCGGCGTCGGGACCCGGCGGCCCGGGCGGACTGCCCCGGCGCGTCCGGCAGGCCAGCCTGGCGCCCCAGCTGAAACGCGAACAGCGGCGCACCGCGAACCGGGCCGAGCCCGCCGACCGGGACGCCGACGAAGTACGCAGCCGCATGGCCTCGCTCCAGCGCGGCTGGCAGCGCGGCCGCGAGGAGAACGCCGCGGGCGACGAAGCCCGCAGCGGCCCAGCACCGCAAGGAACGAACAAGGGGGACGGTCGATGACCGCACCAAAGCCGACCGGCCACACCGCGACCATCAACGGGGAGCTGAACTGGCTCCTCGACGACCTGGTGGACCGCGTCGCCAGCATCCGGAAAGCCGTCGTGCTCTCCGGCGACGGTCTGGCAACGGGGGCGTCCAAGGACCTCACCCGTGAGGACAGCGAGCACCTGGCCGCCGTGGCCTCCGGCTTCCACAGCCTCGCCAAGGGCGTGGGCCGGCACTTCGAGGCGGGCAACGTCCGGCAGACCGTCGTCGAACTCGACGACGCGTTCCTGTTCGTGACGGCCGCCGGCGACGGCAGCTGCCTCGCCGTCCTCTCGGACGCGGACTCGGACGTCGGTCAGGTCGCCTACGAGATGACGCTGCTGGTCAAGCGGGTCGGCGTACATCTGGGCACCGCTCCGCGCACCGATCTGCACCCAGGCGGGTAGTGGGATGACATGAGCGCAGACGGTCAGGGAAGAAGCCACTGGTTCGACGACGAGGCCGGACCGGTCGTCCGTCCCTACGCCATGACGCGGGGCCGCACCACCAGTGCGGCCCAGCACCGCCTCGACGTGATCGCGGTGGTCGTCACGGAACCCCACGCGGACGACCCGGAGGCCGACCCCACGCTGTCCCCGGAACACGTCGACATCGTCGGACTGTGCCGGGACACCCCGCAGTCGGTCGCGGAACTCGCCGCGGAACTCGACCTGCCGATCGGCGTGGTGCGGGTACTCGTGGGGGATCTCGTGGCCGCGGAACTCGTCCATGTGAACCGGCCTGTACCCCCGGCCGAGCTGCCGGACGAGAGTATTCTGCGCGACGTGATCAACGGCCTGCGTGCGCTGTGAGCGGTGCGGAAGCGGAGTACTGACGTGACAGGCTGGCAGTTCTGGGTCGACCGGGGCGGCACGTTCACCGACATCGTCGCGCGCCGCCCCGACGGCCGGCTGCTCACGCACAAGCTGCTGTCGGACAACCCGGCCCGGTACCCCGACGCGGCGGTGGCCGGTGTCCGGGCGCTGCTCGACGGTGCCGGCGATCCCGTCGAGGCCGTCCGGATGGGGACCACCGTCGCCACCAACGCCCTGCTGGAACGCAAGGGCGAGCGGACCCTGCTCGTCATCACCCGCGGCTTCCGCGACGCGCTGCGCATCGCCTACCAGAACCGCCCCCGCATCTTCGCCCGCCGCATCGAGCTGCCCGAGCCGCTGTACGAGCGGGTCATCGAGGTCGACGAACGCATCGCCGCCGACGGCACCGTCCTGCGCGCCCCCGATCTGGACGCCCTCGCCGGGCAGCTCGAGGCGGCGTACGACGACGGGATCCGCGCCGTCGCCGTCGTATGCCTGCACAGCCACCTGCATCCCGCGCACGAACAGGCCGTGGGAGCGCTCGCCGCGCGTGTCGGTTTCCCGCAGGTCTCGCTGTCCAGCGAGGTCAGCCCGCTGATGAAGCTCGTCCCGCGCGGGGACACAGCCGTCGTCGACGCCTACCTGTCGCCCGTGTTGCGCCGCTACGTGCAGCAGGTCGCCGGCCGGCTCGAAGGCGTGCGGCTGATGTTCATGCAGTCCAACGGCGGACTCGCCGAGGCCGGTCAGTTCCGCGGCAAGGACGCCATCCTGTCGGGCCCGGCCGGAGGCATCGTCGGCATGGCCCGCATGTCGCAGCTCGCGGGCTTCGACCGTGTCATCGGCTTCGACATGGGCGGCACCTCCACCGACGTCTCGCACTTCGCCGGCGCGTACGAACGGGTCTTCACCACGCAGATCGCCGGCGTCCGGCTGCGCGCGCCCATGCTGGACATCCACACCGTCGCGGCCGGCGGCGGCTCGGTCCTCCACTTCGACGGCGCCCGCTACCGCGTAGGGCCGGACTCGGCGGGCGCGGACCCCGGCCCCGCCTGCTACCGCGCGGGCGGACCGCTCGCCGTCACCGACGCCAACGTGATGCTCGGACGCATCCAGCCCGCGTTCTTCCCCAGCGTGTTCGGCCCCGGCGGCGGCCAGCCGCTCGACGCGGACGTCGTCCGGGACCGCTTCACCGGCCTCGCGCGCGAGATCCGCGAGCGGACCGGCGACGACCGCAGCCCGGAGGAGGTCGCCGAGGGCTACCTCCGGATCGCCGTCGTCAGCATCGCGAACGCCGTGAAGCGCATCTCCGTCCAGAAGGGCCACGACGTCACCCGCTACGCCCTCACCACCTTCGGCGGCGCCGGCGGCCAGCACGCGTGCATGGTCGCCGACTCCCTCGGCATCCGCACCGTACTCGTGCCGCCCATGGCCGGTGTCCTGTCCGCGCTCGGCATCGGCCTCGCCGACACCACCGCCATGCGCGAACAGTCCGTCGAAGCGCCTTTGAACCCCGCCGCGATGCCCGGCGTCCACAAGACCGCCGACGACCTGGCGACCGCGGCCCGCGCCGAAGTCCTCGCGGAGGACGTCCCCGAGGACCGCATCCGCGTCACCCGCCGTGCGCAACTGCGCTACGACGGCACCGACACCACCCTCACCGTCGAGCTGACCGACCCCGACACCATGCGGGGCGCCTTCGAAGAACGTCATCGCGCCACGTACTCCTTCACGCTCGACCGTCCGATCGTCGTCGAAGCCCTCTCCGTCGAAGCCACCGGCATCACCGAACCCCCCGATCTGTCGGCCCTCGCCCGCTACGAAGGCCACCGCGCCGCCCCCGACACCGTCCGCCTCCACACCGGCGGCACCTGGCGCGACGTACCCCTCCACCGCCGTGAGCACCTGCCCCCCGGCGAGACCGTCACCGGCCCGGCGATCATCACCGAGGCCGGCTCGACGACCGTCGTCGACGACGGCTGGCAAGCCGCGACGACCGACGACGGGCATCTGGTCATGGAACGCGTCGCGGTCACGCAGAGTTCCGATCTCGACACGAAAACCGACCCGGTTCTTCTCGAGGTCTTCAACAACCTGTTCATGTCCATCGCCGAACAGATGGGCGCCCGGCTGGAGTCCACCGCCCAGTCCGTCAACATCAAGGAGCGGCTCGACTTCTCCTGCGCGCTGTTCGACCCGGACGGGAACCTGGTGGCCAACGCCCCGCACATCCCCGTCCACCTGGGCTCGATGGGCACCAGCGTCAAGGAGGTCATCCGGCGCCGCGGCACGAGCATGCGCTCCGGCGACATGTACGCCGTCAACGACCCCTACCACGGCGGCACCCACCTCCCCGACGTCACAGTGATCACCCCCGTCTTCGGCACCGCGCCCGCCGCGGCCACGAGTACCGAAGCGACCGTGGACACGGGCACGCACAGTGACCGGATTCTGTTCTACGTCGCCTCCCGCGGCCACCACGCCGAGATCGGCGGCATCGCCCCCGGCTCCATGCCCGCGAACAGCCGCACCATCGAGGAGGAGGGCGTCCTCTTCGACAACTGGCTGCTGACCGAGAACGGCCGCTTCCGCGAGGCCGAGACCCTCCGCCTGCTGACCGAGGCGCCGTACCCCTCCCGCAACCCGAAGACCAACCTCGCCGACCTGCGCGCCCAGATCGCCGCCAACCAAAAGGGCGTCGACGAAGTCGGCCACATGATCGAGAACTTCGGCCTCGACGTCGTGCAGGCCTACATGCGGCACGTGCAGGACAACGCCGAGGAAGCCGTCCGCCGCGTCATCGACGCCCTGGACGACGGCGAGTACGCCTACGAGACCGACTCCGGCGCGATCATCCGGGTACGCGTGCGCGTGGACCGCGGGAACCGCTCAGCGACCATCGACTTCACCGGCACCTCGGCGCAGCTCGCCACCAACTTCAACGCCCCCTCCTCGGTCGTCGACGCCGCGGTCCTGTACGTCTTCCGCACCCTGGTCGCCGACGACATCCCCCTCAACGACGGCTGCCTGCGCCCCCTGAACATCGTCGTGCCGCCCGGCTCCATGCTCGCCCCCGAGCCACCGGCCGCCGTCGTCGCGGGCAACGTCGAGACTTCCCAGGCCATCACCGGCGCCCTGTACGCCGCCCTCGGCGTCCAGGCCGAGGGCTCCGGCACCATGAACAACGTCACCTTCGGCAACGAACGCCACCAGTACTACGAGACCGTCGCCTCCGGATCGGGCGCCGGCCACGGCTTCCCCGGCGCGCCCGTGGTCCAGACCCACATGACGAACTCGCGGCTCACCGACCCCGAGGTCCTGGAGTGGCGCCTGCCCGTCCGGCTCGACGAGTTCGCGGTCCGGCGCGGCAGCGGCGGCGCCGGACGGTGGCCTGGAGGGGACGGCGCCGTACGCCGCATCCGGTTCCTGGAACCCATGACCGCCTCCACGCTCTCCCAGCACCGCAGGGTCCCGCCGTACGGCATGGCCGGCGGCGCCCCCGGCGCGCTCGGCGCCAACCGGGTGGAGCGCGCCGACGGCACGGTCACCGAGCTCGGCGGAAGCGACTTCGCGGACGTCGGCCCCGATGACGTGCTCGTCATCGAAACCCCCGGCGGCGGAGGCTACGGCCCACCGCCGCCCGACCCCCATCAAGCAGGAGAAAAGACCGATGATCTTCGGGCGCTCTGAGCGCGGCAAGCCCCCCGTCGAGCCCGTCACGCTCAAGATCCTGGTGGCCGGCGGCTTCGGCGTGGGCAAGACCACGCTGGTCGGCGCGGTCAGCGAGATCAGGCCGCTGCGCACCGAGGAACTGCTCACGGAGGCCGGTCGTCCGGTCGACGACACCAGCGGTGTGGAGGGCAAGCACACCACCACCGTGGCCATGGACTTCGGTCGCATCACGCTCCGCGAGGACCTGGTGCTGTACCTCTTCGGAACGCCCGGCCAGGAGCGGTTCTGGTTCATGTGGGACGAGCTCTCGGAGGGTGCCCTCGGCGCCGTGGTGCTCGCCGACACGCGCCGCCTGGAGGACTGCTTCGCCGCGATCGACTACTTCGAGCGGCGGTCCATACCGTTCCTCGTCGGCGTCAACTGCTTCGAAGGAGCGGCCCGTTACCCCGAGCAGGACGTCCGGCACGCCCTCGACCTCGACGACTACGTCCCGGTCGTGATGTGCGACGCGCGCGACCGCGAGTCCGTGAAGGACATCCTGGTGGGCGTCGTCCAGCATGCGATGAGGTTCGCGTCGGACCGCCGCCGGGCCGTCACCACCTGACGCGCGCGGGCCCGTGCCCCTCGGCCGTCCAGGGGCACGGAACGCGGTGAGAGGGCGGCGGCACACGCGCGTGGACGAAAGAACCGCGTGCACGCGTGCGTGCTGCTCGGCCCAGCGGACGCGTGCCTGCCCGCCTATTCACCCTCCTCCAGCCAGCCGAAGCTCTTCTCCACCGCCTTCCGCCAGTTGTGGTACTCGCGGTCACGCACCGACGCCTCCATGGCCGGCCGCCACTCGGCGTCCTCCTGCCAGTGCGCCTTCAGCTCGTCGAGGTCGTTCCACACGCCCGTGGCGAGCCCGGCCGCGTACGCGGCGCCCAGGCAGGTCGTCTCGGACACCTTCGGCCGGATCACCGGCACGTCGAGCACGTCCGCCTGGTGCTGCATGAGCAGGTTGTTCTTCGTCATGCCGCCGTCGACCTTCAGGGTCGTGATCCGCACCCCGGAGTCCTGGTACATGGCGTCCACGACCTCACGGGTCTGCCAGCTCGTCGCCTCCAGCACCGCCCGCGCGAGGTGCGCCTTCGTGACGTACCGGGTGAGCCCGGTGACGACACCGCGCGCGTCGGAGCGCCAGTACGGCGCGAACAGGCCCGAGAACGCGGGCACGATGTACGCCCCGCCGTTGTCCTCCACGCTCGCCGCCAGCGGCTCGATCTCGTCGGCGGTACGGATGATGCCGAGCTGGTCGCGGAACCACTGCACCAGCGCGCCCGTGATGGCGATCGCGCCCTCGAGGCAGTACACGGGCGCCTCGTCGCCGATCTTGTACCCCATCGTCGTCAGCAGCCCGTTCTTCGACGGCACCGGCCGGTTCCCGGTGTTCAGCAGCAGGAAGCTGCCGGTGCCGTAGGTGTTCTTCGCCGTGCCCACGTCGTAGCAGGCCTGACCGAACACGGCCGCCTGCTGGTCGCCCAGCGCGGATGCGACGGGCACCCCGGACAGCTGCCCGACCGCGGTGCCGTACACCTCGGAGGACGACCTGATCTCGGGCAGGATCGCCTCGGGGACGTTCATCGCGGACAGGATGGAGGGGTCCCACTGGAGGGTCTCCAGGTTCATCAGCATGGTGCGCCCGGCGTTCGTCACGTCGGTGACGTGCCGGCCGCCGTCCGTGCCGCCGGTCAGGTTCCAGATCAGCCAGGAGTCGATCGTGCCGAAGGCGATCTCGCCGCGCTCCGCGCGGGTTCTGAGGCCGGGCACGTTGTCGAGCAGCCAGGCCGCCTTCGGGCCGGAGAAGTAGCTGGCCAGCGGCAGCCCGGTCTGCTCGCGGAACCGGTCCTGGCCGTCCGAGCCGCCCAGCTGGTTGCACAGGGCGGAGGTACGGGTGTCCTGCCACACGATCGCGTTGTGCACGGGCTTGCCCGTCGAGCGGTCCCACAGGACCGTCGTCTCGCGCTGGTTGGTGATCCCGAGCGCGCTGATCTGGTCCGCGCGCAGCCCTGCCTTGGCGATGGCCCCCGCCACCACCGCCTGCACCTTGGACCAGATCTCGGTGGCGTCGTGCTCCACCCAGCCCGGCTTGGGGAAGATCTGGCGGTGCTCGCGCTGGTCGACGGCGACGATGGCGCCGCTGTGGTCGAAGACGATGCAGCGGCTCGAAGTGGTGCCCTGGTCGATTGCGGCGACGTACTTCTCAGAGTTGTCCGTCATGGCTACCCCTTGGGCTGGGACGTCAGAAGGCTGCGTTGTAGATGAGGCCCGCGAGCGATCCGCCGATCAGCGGGCCGACGACCGGGATCCACGCGTAGCCCCAGTCGGAGGTGCCCTTGTTCGGGATCGGCAGGAAGGTGTGCACGATCCGGGGGCCGAGGTCGCGCGCGGGGTTGATGGCGTAGCCGGTCGGACCGCCCAGGGACAGGCCGAGGCCGACGACGAGGAGCGCGACGATCAGCACGAGCATGCCGGACTCGCCGAGACCCTTGGTGAGGCCGAAGGAGAGGATCGGCAGGGCGAGCCCCATGGTCGCGATGATCTCCGTCAGCAGGTTGGCGACGGGGTTGCGGATCTCCGGGATGGTGGAGAAGATCCCGAGCGTCGGAACCGGCTCGTCCGCCGTGCCCTCCGTGGTGCCCGTCTCGCGCACGTTGGCCTGGAACTGCGCGAAGTACACCAGGTAGCACAGCACCGCGCCCAGCATGGCGCCGACGAGCTGGCCCAGGACGTAGACCCAGACCTTGCCCCACTCGCCGGTGTCGATGGCGATGGCGACGGTGACGGCCGGATTGATGTGCCCGCCGGACAGCGGGGCGGCGGTGTAGGCGCCCGCCAGCACGGCGAAGCCCCATCCGAACGCGATCACGATCCAGCCCGAGGCGCGGGCTTTCGAGAATCTCAGGGTGACGGCGGCACAGACACCGGCGCCGAACAGAATGAGGATCGCCGTACCGATGACCTCGCCGACGAAAATGTCTCCGTTGCTCATGGCGACTCCTAGGCCCCGGCTCCGGGACGGTCGGCCCCGGCGCTCCGTGCAGGGTGGGTTCGTTCTCCCATGGTGCGTTTCCCATGGCGGTCTCGCCCGGCGGCAGGAATCCCGCGCGCCTGCCCGGCGCCCGCGACGGGTGTGCCCGCGCAGCCGAATCGCCCGTGGGGGACTGGCCCGAAGCACAGCGGGGCCGCGCGGCGCAATACCGGAATGCGCCGAGATGGAGCGCGATGTCGACCGACACCGGAAGTGTTCACCGGCACCCAAAGGGCGTCAAGGTCGCCGACGGCAACGGTTGAGAGCGTGCCGGCGCACGACAAGCGCAAGAGCCCTGGAGAGACGAGCGCGGGAATCGGCCACGAGGCGGCACACGTCGGCGACCGCCCGACAGCCCGCACGGACAGCCGGCGCCCCCCCCCGTAGCCCTCCGCCCGACTCCGCCCGTCGGACCCGGTGGTCCGCCCCGTCAGACCCCGCCCGGCTCCACCACCGCGAGCCCCGCGGGCGCGGGCGTCCCCTCCGCGCCGCGCCGGATCTCGAACCCGGGCAGCCCCGCCCGGCCCAGCACCCAGCTCGCGCCCCGCAACGCCTTCGCGGCCTTCTTCAGCGGCGCGAGACAGGCGGCCACCTGCCGGTGGTCCGTGACGCTGCCCGGCGCGCACAGCACCGTCGCCAGCGACAACGTGACCGGCCTGCCACCCGCCGACCAGGGCGCGTCAAGGACGGACGAGGCCAGCGGATCCAGCTCGTCCGGTTCCGCCAGCACCAGGAAGTCGTCCCCGCCGATGTGCCCCACGCGCGTGCCGCCCGTCGCCGCCTGTTGCAGCGCCCGCCCCACCGAACGGATCAGCTCGTCCCCGGCCGCGAATCCGGCACCGTCGTTGACCTGCTTGAAGTGGTCGACGTCCAGCCAGCTCAGCGTGAAGAGCCGCCCGGCGGCGATCCTCCGGTCCACCTCGCCGGTGATCGCGTCGGAACCGGGCAACCTGGTCAGCGGATTGAGCCCGGCCGCCTCCTCCACACGGCTCTCGGCCAGGGCGCGCACCAGGTCCGCGAGCCGTACGACGCCCACGCACCGCCCGTACCGGTCCACCACGGCCACGTCGTCCGACGTGCGGTCCCGGTCGCCGACCGCCAGCACGTCCAGCACCTCCCACGCGGTCGCGTCGACGCCGACCGTGCGGGGCGCGTCACCGAGCTTGGCGGCCGGTCGGTCCGCGTACAGGGCGTGCCCGTAGCGCGCCGACATCGACAGCAGGAAGCGCGACCGGTGCACCGAACGGACCGGAACCCCGGCCCGGTCCACGAGCAGCACCCCGGAGACCTCGGGGGAGCCGGTCAGCAGCGCGCGCACCTGACCGGCGGACGCCGTGGCGGGCAGCAGCGCGGCCGGCCGCACGAACTCGCGGACCGACGGTCCGGACCGCGGCACCGCCACGGGCCCGGGGGAGCGTGGCGGAACGTACACGTCCGCCACGGGCAGCCGGGCGGGCGGCGCGAACAGCTCGCCCTGCGCGAGCTGCGCACCGGCCGCCAGCGCCGCCCCGCACTGCACCTCGGTCTCCACGCCCTCGACCGACAGCAGCGCGCCCAGCTCGTCGCAGAGCGTCCGCATCGCCCGTACGGCGGCCGGCCGCGCCAGCAGCGCGGCGTCGAGCTTCACCAGACCGGGGGCCAGGTCGGCGAGCAGCCGCAGCGGAACGTCCCCGTCCCCGACGCCGTCGGCGCAGATCCCAAAGCCCTGCTCCCTGACCGCGTCCACGGCTTCCAGCAGGGCCCGCTGCGGCACGTGCGTGTACGGCGGGCAGACGTCGACCGTCACCTCCCAGGGCAGCCGCCCGGCCTCGCGCACGGCGTCGTGCAGGGGCGTGAGGCCGCCGAGATCGGCGAGGGTGCCCGCGAACACGTTGACGTGCAGCGGAAGCAGCGTCTCGTGGCGCACCGCCGCACGGACGGCGGACACCGCGAGCCGCCTGTCGAGCTCCGGGTCGCGGCGGGCCTCGGCCAGGATGTCGCCGCTCTCCGGGCGGGCGAGTACCTCCAGCCCGGCGACCCCGCCGGTGGCCAGATTGACCACCGGCTGGAAGGCGAACCGCAGACTGTCCGTCCAGGAGGGCACGGGAGCATCGTGGCGCCGCCGAGGACCGCCCTGGCCCAGTTCATGAGACGTTCACGCAGGCTTCCCGCCCGGTCGCACAGCGTGTGCATGCCTTGGCCCGACCTTCAGCGCGGCAGGCGCCACCGGCACGACAGCGCCCGGTCACTTCCCCGGCGGAACCCACTCCTGATAGACGCAGGGACATGACACGACTCTCCACCGCGGTACGCGCTCTGGTCACCGCTCTCACCACCCTGCTCGTCGCCACCACCGCCGCGGGCACCGCCCACGCCGGCACCGAACCCGGGGCGCCCGAGGACTTCGTGGCCCTCAGGGACGTCGACCGGACGATCATCGAGGACATGCGCTACTTCACGCCGCACAACTTCGTCGGCGAGCGCATCGACGGCTACCAGCAGCCCCTGTGCATCCTCACCCGCCCCGCCGCCGAAGCCCTGCACGAGGCCCAGACGGCACTGCTGCGCCAGGGCTACAGCCTCAAGGTCTACGACTGCTACCGGCCGCAGCGCGCCGTGGACCACTTCGTGCGCTGGGCCAAGGACCTCGACGACCAGGCGATGAAGGCGGAGTTCTACCCGGACGTCGACAAGTCCCGCCTGTTCGCGGACGGTTACATCGCGGAGAAATCAGGCCACAGCCGCGGCTCGACCGTCGACCTCACCATCGTCCGGCTCCCCGCGAAGCCGACCCGGCCCCACCACCCCGGCCAGCCCTTCGTGCCCTGCTACGCGCCCCAGGACCAGCGCTTCCCGGACAACTCCGTCGACATGGGCACCGGCTACGACTGCTTCGACACCCTCTCCCACACCCTCGACCCGCGCATCCAGGGCGAACAGCGCGCCAACCGGCTGCTCCTCAAGGGCACCCTGGAGAGCCTCGGCTTCGTGAACCTGGCCGAGGAGTGGTGGCACTTCACCTTCAAACCCGAGCCGTACCCGGGCACCTTCTTCGACTTCCCCGTGTCCGCCAAGTCGCTGACCGGCAGGCACTGAGCCGCCCGACGGAGACGCCCTCGTGGTGATCGGATACAGTCCGCGGCGTGTCCGAAACCCACACCTCAACCCCCAACTCCGTGCCGGGCTCCCACTGTTCGGGATGCGGCGCACCCTACGGGGAGGGCGTCTCCGGCTGGCCCCGCACCTGCCCCGCGTGCGGCACCGTGGCCCACCGCAATCCGCTGCCCGTCGCGGTGGCCCTCCAGCCCGTGTACGACACCAGCGGCACCGCCCTGGTCGTCATCACGCGGACCGTGGCCCCCGCCCTCGGCGGCACCGCCCTGCCCGGCGGTTACGTCGACGACCGGGAGGACTGGCGGCACGCGGTCGTCCGCGAACTCAAGGAGGAGACCGGCATCGACGCGGCGGCACGCGACGTGCGCCTCGCCGACGTGATGAGTTCGCCCGACGGCCACCTCCTGCTCTTCGGCCTGCTGCCGGAGCGCCCCGCCGACGGCCTGCCGCCCTCCGCCGCCACGGACGAGACAGAGGGCTGGCACCTGCTGCGCAGGCCCGAGGAACTCGCCTTCCCGCTGCACACGGTGGCCGTACGGGCCTGGTTCGAGGGCCGCTACTGAGCCGACGGTGCCCTTGGGCGGTCCACGTGAAGCGGCGCCCGGCAGGCACGCGGGCCGCGTTTCCGGGCCGTCGTCCGCGGGCGGCGGCCCGCCGCCTGGTGACCGCCCGCACCTGACCGACGCAAGTCCGGCCTGTGGATGCGGCTCACGGCGTGCCCACCGCGCGGCGTCCGGCAGGCGCCAGCCCGCGCACACGCACCGGATGAGGCGGCTCGCCGACGCCGTCCTCACCCTCCCGCTCGACGATCACCCTCCGGCCCTCCCGGCGGACGGCGTACCGCTCGACCTCCGGCTCGTCCCAGCCGTCCCCCACGTCCACCACGACCAGCCCGCCCCCGAAACGCCCCGGGGCGGGCGCCCACACCTCCAACTCCAGGTCCCCCTCCGGCCCCCGCACCGGAATCACGGCACCCGCGCGTGCGAACACCGGGATCCGCGACAGCGGGGCCTCCACCAGCACCTGCGTCGGCCCTTCGTACGCCCGCCCCGTCGCCGTGTCGTACCACCGCCCCCGCGGCAGCCGCACCGCACGCCGGTCCACGCCCGGCGCGAGCACCGGCGCCACCAGCAGGCAGTCGCCCAGCAGGAACGCGTCCCCGCAGTCGCGCAGGGCACGCTCCTCGGGCGCCGACCACCACAGCGGGCGCACATAGGGCGCTCCCGTGCGCCGGGCCACATGCGCCAGCGTCAGGAAGTACGGCAGCAGCCGCCGGCGCTCCAGCAGCGCCACACGCGCGTGCTCCAGCACGTCGGCACCGAACTCCCACGGCTCCCGGCGCCCCGCCCGCAGACTCGCGTGCGTACGGAACAGCGGCAGATACGCGCCGAGCTGGAACCACCGCAGGTACAGCTCCGGCGAAGGACTCCCGTCGAACCCGCCGACGTCCGGCCCCGAGTACGGCACCCCGCACAGCCCGAGGCCCAGGACCAGGGCCAGCGACGCCCGCAGCCCCGGCCAGCCCGTGGCCACGTCACCCGACCACGTCCCGCCGTACCGCTGCATGCCGGCCCAGCCGGAGCGCGAGAAGACGAACGGCCGCCGGCCCGGCTCCAGCGTGCGCAGCGCCTCGTAGGCCGCTCTCGCCATGCACAACGCGTACACGTTGTGCGCCTCCCGGTGGTCGCCACCGCGCCCCTCCAGGGAGTGTCGTGCCGAGCGCGGCAGCGTCGACTCACCGAAGGCGGCGAACGACGTCGGCTCGTTCATGTCGTGCCAGAACCCGGCGAACCCCCGCGTGAGCCGCTCCTCGTACAGGCCGCCCCACCACTCACGCACACGCGCGTGCGTGAAGTCCGGGAAGACCGCCTCCCCGGGCCACGCGACGCCCCGCACCACCCGCCCCGAGGCGTCCCGCACGAACGCGTCCCCGGCCGTCCCCGCGTCGTACACGGCGTTGCCGGGCGCCGCCCGCACCGCCGGGTCGACGATCGACACCAGCCGGATCCCGTCCGCCCGCAGGTCCTCGGCGAGCTGCGGCAGCTTCGGGAAGCGGTCCTCGTCGACGGTGAACACCTGGTGCCCGTCGTAGTGGTCGATGTCCAGGTGCACGGCGTCGAGCGGCAGTCCGCGCTCCTGATAGCCCGCCACGATCCGCCGCACCTCCTGCTCGGTGCCGAAACCCCACCGCGCGTGCTGGTGCCCGAGCGCCCACGCGGGCGGCACAGCGGCGGCCCCCGTCAGGGAGCTCCAGGCGCGCACCACACGCGCGGGAGTGCCCACCATCACCCAGCACCGCAGCGGCCCGCCGTCCGCGCGCACCTCGCTCGTCCCGACCCGGTCGTGCCCGGAACCGGCACCCTCGACGCCCTCCTGGAGCCTCACCGTGCCGTCCCAGGAGGTGTCGTGGAAGACGAGATGCGTCCCGGCGTCGGCCACGATCATCTGCACCGGCATCGTGATGTACAGCGGATCGTCCCCCGCCGCGAAAGCCCGGCCGGGGTCGGTGTTCCACAGGCGGTACGTCCCGTCCCGCAGCCGCGGCCCCGACGCGCGGCCACCCAGCCCGAAGAACCGGGCGTCCGCCGCGACCTCCGACCGCTGCATCCACCGCGCCGGACCGCCACCCACCGGCTCCCACCAGCGCGGCGGGTGATCACGGCGCAGCGTCACCCCTCCCGGCGTGCACACCTCGATCGCGCCGTGCCGGGAGACCCCCACCGTCATCCGCTCCGACACGACCCGCCAGCCGCCGTCCGTGTCCGGCTCCAGCTGGGCCCGCGGATCCGGCTCGGGACAGCTCCCGGCGAGCGCGTACGACGGCTCGGGACCGGCCCCGTCCCACCCCCAGAAGACCGACCCGTTCCCGGCGACGACAATCCGCAGCTCGGACCGGTCGAAGCGCAGCACACCACCGCCCGGCCCCGGCTCCGCACCCCGCACCGACCCCGGCACCCGGGCGCGCTCTGCCCCGCGTGACGGCAGCCCGGCGGCATCCGCACGCCGCCTGCGCCATGCCGCCCGTACGGTACGCAACCCCTGGGCCACCCCCGCGGAACCGACTGCCTTCACCGAACGCACCAGGTCACGACCGTCCATGCTGCTCACCCTGCCACTGCGTGACCCACGCCCGCGTGCCGTTCAGCTTCCGTTCACTCGTGTCCCGGCCACATCTTCACGAGGGGGACTATGTGGAGGGCGCCCTGGTGTTGAAGTCGATCACATGGCATCGTCCGTGTCAGCCGCGTCACGCGCACACCCCAGCCCGTGCGCGGAGGACGCACACGACGCGCACAGTCCGGGAGCCGCCCCATGTCGACCCAGAACCCCCAGCCGCTCTGGCAGCCCGATCCGGAACGCATCGCCCAGGCGCAGATCACCAGGTTCCAGACCTGGGCCGCCGAACACCACGGCGCTCCGGCCGAGGGCGGCTACGCGGCACTGCACCGCTGGTCCGTGGACGAGCTGGAGACCTTCTGGAAGGCCGTCACGGAGTGGTTCGACGTCCGCTTCACCACGCCCTACGCGCGCGTGCTGGGCGACCGCTCCATGCCCGGCGCCCAGTGGTTCCCCGGCGCCACCCTGAACTACGCCGAGCACGCCCTGCGCGCCGCACGGACCCGCGCGGACGAACCGGCCCTCCTGCACGTGGACGAGACCCACGAACCCCGCCCCGTCACCTGGGCCGAACTGCGCCGCCAGGTCGGCTCCCTGGCCGCCGAACTCCGCGCCCTCGGCGTACGCCCCGGCGACCGCGTCAGCGGCTATCTCCCGAACGTCCCGCAGGCCGTGGTCGCCCTGCTCGCCACAGCCGCCGTCGGCGGCGTGTGGACGTCCTGCGCCCCCGACTTCGGCGCCCGCAGCGTCCTCGACCGCTTCCAGCAGGTCGAACCGGTCGTCCTGTTCACCGTCGACGGCTACCGCTACGGCGGCAAGGAACACGACCGCCGCGACACCGTCGCCGAACTGCGCCGCGAACTGCCCACCCTGCGCGCCGTCGTCCACATCCCCCTCCTCGGCACCGAGGCACCCGAGGGCGCGCTGGACTGGTCGGCCCTGACAGCGGCGGACACCGACCCCGTCTTCGAGCAGGTGCCCTTCGACCACCCCCTGTGGGTGCTCTACTCCTCCGGCACCACCGGCCTGCCCAAGGCCATCGTCCAGTCCCAGGGCGGCATCCTGGTCGAACACCTCAAGCAGCTCGGCCTGCACTGCGACCTCGGCCCCGAGGACACCTTCTTCTGGTACACCTCCACCGGCTGGATGATGTGGAACTTCCTGGTCTCCGGCCTCCTTACCGGCACCACGGTCGTCCTCTACGACGGCAGCCCCGGCTTCCCGGACACCGGCGCGCAGTGGCGGGTCGCCGAACGCACCGGCGCCACCCTGTACGGCACCTCGGCGGCATACGTCATGGCGTGCCGCAAGGCCGGCGTCCACCCCGCGCGGGACCACGACCTCAGCAAGGTGCGGTGCGTGGCCACCACCGGTTCACCGCTGCCGCCCGACGGCTTCCGCTGGCTCCACGACGAGGTCCGCGACGACATGTGGATCGCCTCCGTCAGCGGCGGCACGGACGTGTGCTCCTGCTTCGCCGGAGCCGTCCCCACCCTCCCCGTGTACGTCGGCGAACTCCAGGCCCCCTGCCTGGGCACCGACCTGCGGTCCTGGGACCCGAACGGCGCTCCGCTCGTCGACGAGGTCGGGGAACTGGTCGTCACCAACCCCATGCCGTCCATGCCGATCCACTTCTGGAACGACCCCGACGGCAGTCGCTACCACGACAGCTACTTCGACACCTACCCCGGCGTGTGGCGGCACGGCGACTGGACCACCGTCACCTCCCGCGGCTCCGTCGTCATCCACGGACGCTCCGACTCCACGCTCAACCGCCAGGGCGTCCGCATGGGCTCCGCCGACATCTACGAAGCCGTCGAGCGACTCCCCGAGATCAAGGAGTCCCTCGTCATCGGCATCGAGCAGCCCGACGGCGGCTACTGGATGCCCCTGTTCGTGCACCTCGCCCCCGGAGCCGTCCTCGACGAGGCACTCCTGAACCGCATCAAGCAGACCATCCGCGAACAGCTCTCACCCCGCCACGTCCCCGACGAGATCATCGAGGTGCCCGGAGTCCCGCACACCCTCACCGGCAAACGCATCGAGGTCCCGGTCAAGCGCCTCCTCCAGGGCACCCCGATGGAGAAGGCGGTCAACCCCGGATCCATCGACAACCTCGACCTCCTGCACTTCTACGAGGACCTGGCCCGCAAGCGCTCCTGACCACCCCCGTCGGTTGGCCAACTCCCTCACCACCACGCGGACTTCGCCGAACGCCCGGCGAAGTCCGCGCCCCGCCGGACGCCGTTGTCAGTGCCTCCGATTACTGTGAGTGAGCATTGATCGACTGCGCACAGGGGGAAAACATGGCGCACACCGACCGACTGACCATGCGACGCGCTCTGCGCCGCGAAATCGCCGGCACCCTCGGCCTGCTGACCGACGAGCACGACTTCCGTGCCATGCGGCGCTACCGCAGCTTCACCTTCGACGACCACACCACCTACCTACGAGAAGTCGAGGCCCTCCTCAGGGCCCGCGCCACCCAGGGCACCGTCACCACGGTCGCCCTCTTCGACCCGGCCGAGTACGCCGAGTTCTGCCAGGAGACCGGCCTCGACCCCGACCGGCCCGCCAGCCGCGCCCGCTTCACCGCCGAGCTCGCCACCACCGGCCCGACCGTCCCCTACGACGGCCGGCCGCTCACCGACCTCCTGCCGAACCTGGTCGACGCAGCCGTACGACAGGCCACCTGGGAGTACGCGAGCACCCTCCTGGCCCGCCTCGGCACCTGCGCCACCTGCGGCGAGGACATCGGCCGCGCCGCCTTCACCCGCGCCTCGGAACTGCTCCTGCGCATCCTCGAAACATCGCGCAGCGGCAACCGGCACCTCGTGTGCAGCGTCTCGGGACCACCGGAAACCCTCCTCGCCGTCCTGCACGCCGACGACGACACCGACGGCGCCACCCAACTGGACGAGGCGGAAGCCCTCGAATTCACCACGGTCCTGGCCCTCGGCCTCGCCACCCACCACCCGGGCGGAATCGTCATCCGCACCAGCGCCCCCGGCACCCCCGACCACGTCTACGGCTGGCGCCTGCGCGGCAACGGCCTCGAACCGCTCACCGCGGGCGAGGTCTTCGACGCCTACTGCACCGACCGCGAGACCGGAGACCTGATCGCCCCGGAACCGGGCGTCGACTACTGCGAGCCACCCGACCTCGGAGACACGGGACCTGAGGTCCCGGGACACGACCACGGCGACGGCTGAAACACGGGAGGGGCGCCCCACCCGAAGGCGGAGCGCCCCTCACCGCAGCCGGTCGGCGAACCGGCCGCCTCACTCGCCGGACAGCACCGCCTGCGCCGCGCTGCGCGCCTCCTCGGCGGTGTCAGCCGCCCGCGCGGCCGCAGCGGCCCGCTCGCACTGCGCCAGCGTGTACTTCGCCAGCGTCGCCCGCACATACGGAATCGACGCCGCACCCATGGACAAGGAGGTGACACCCAGACCGGTCAGCACACACGCGAGCAACGGGTCGGACGCGGCCTCGCCGCACACCCCGCAGCTCCTGCCCTCGGCCCTCGCCGCCTCGGCGGACAGCGCGACCAGGTCGAGCAGCGCGGGCTGCCACGGGTCCTGCAAGCGGGACACCGCACCCACCTGACGGTCGGCGGCAAAGGTGTACTGCGCCAGATCGTTGGTGCCGAGCGACAGGAACTCGACCTCCTGCAGGATCGAACGCGCCCGCAGCGCGGCCGACGGAATCTCCACCATCGCACCGAACTTCGCCCGCAGCCCGGCCTCCCGGCAGGCGTCCGCGAACGCCTTGGCGTCGGTACGGTCCGCCACCATCGGCGCCATGACCTCCAGGTGCACCGGCAGGCCCTCCGCAGCCTTGGCGAGCGCGGTCAGCTGGGTGCGCAGCACCTCCGGATGGTCGAGCAGCGTCCGCAGGCCGCGCACGCCCAGCGCGGGGTTAGGCTCGTCGGCCGGCGTCAGGAAGTCCAGCGGCTTGTCGGCACCGGCGTCCAGGACCCGCACGACGACCCGGCCCTCGGGAAACGCCTCCAGCACCTGACGGTAGGCGGCGACCTGCTTCTCCTCGGACGGCGCCTGCTTGCTGTCGTCCAGGAAGAGGAACTCGGTACGGAACAGGCCGACACCCTCGGCCCCGGCCTCGACGGCCGCGGGCACGTCCGAAGGACCGCCCACGTTCGCCAGCAGCGGCACCCTGTGACCGTCGGACGTGACACCCGGCCCCGACGACGCCGCCAGCGCCGCACGCCGCTCGGCCGCCGCGGCCTCCATCTGCGCCTTCTTCTCCTCGCTCGGATTCACGAAGATCTCGCCCGTGCTGCCGTCCACAGCGATCACCGTGCCCTCGGCGAGCTCCCCGGCACCGGGAAGCGCCACGACCGCCGGCACCCCGAGCGCCCGCGCGAGGATCGCGCTGTGGCTGGTCGGCCCCCCCTCCTCGGTCACGAAACCGAGGACCAGCGCCGGATCGAGCAGCGCCGTGTCGGCCGGCGCCAGATCGCGCGCGATGAGGACGTACGGCTGGTCGCTGTCTGGGACACCCGGCATGGGCACCCCGAGCAACCGCGCGACGATACGGTTCCGCACGTCGTCCAGGTCGGCCACCCGGCCGGCGAGGTACTCACCGGCACCGGCCAGCAGGGCCCGGTACGCGGCGAAGGCGTCGTACACCGCGCGCTCGGCGGTGCTGCCCACGGCGATACGCCGCTCGACGTCCGCCATCAGCTCGGGGTCCTGGGCCATCAGGGCCTGCGCCTCGAGCACCGCCTGGGCCTCGCCGCCCGCCAGGTTGCCGCGCGCCATGAGGTCGGCCGCCACAGCCTCGACCGCCTTGTGCGCGCGCCCCTGTTCACGCTCCGCGTCCTCGGCCGGAATCTGCTTGGCCGGCGGTTCGAGCACCGCCGTACCCATGTGCCGAACCTCGCCGATCGCCACTCCGTGGCTGACGCCGACGCCTCGCAGCGTTGTCTCCATCTCACCCGTCTCCGATAGAGCGGCGGGTCCCGCCGCCGCGTTGGTTGTCCTGCGGGCCGTCGTGAGGACGGCACTGACGTCACTTCCAGACGAACAGCGTGTCGCCGGCCTTCACATCGCCGTCCTCACGGAGCTCAGAGAGCGCCTCCGCCGTGGCTTCGAGCGCCACGACCGGGCACACCGGGGACTTGCCCCCGGCCTCGACGTCGGCCGGGTTCCAGCGCACGATGCCCTGGCCGCGCGTGACCTTGTCGCCCTTGCCGACGAGCAGCTCGAAGCCCTCGCCGTTGAGCTGCACCGTGTCGATGCCGAGGTGGGTGAGCACACCGTGTCCCTGCTCGTCGACCACGACGAAGGCGTGCGGATGAAGCGAGACGATGACTCCGTCAACGGGTGACACAGCCTCCGATGGCTCACGCACGGGATCGATCGCCATACCCGGGCCGACCATGGCCCCGGAGAAGACCGGATCCGGCACGGCGGCCAGTCCGATGGCACGTCCTGCCAGCGGGGACGTCACGGTGGTCATGGGAAGCCTCCCAGAGGTGGAGAGTCAGACGAGCGCCGTCACTACCTGTCCCGGACGGCGCTGACCAGCAGCGTATGTCATATGAAGTGCCGGTTCCGCACGAGAGGTTCGCTTCGCGCCCCTGGCGTCGGCCCACTGCGATTTGCGCCTCTCCAGAGCGCGATGTACAGTCGAAGACCTGCTTGGGGCTGAGCAGCGCCGCACGGCGTCCGGCCCGGCAGCATCCAACTCAGCCAGATCCTCTCCAGAGGTCACTTTCTGCGCGCTCGCAGAACGGTGGTCAGGGGGACGGAAAAACACTGGTAGAGTTGAAACATCGAAGGGAAGCGCCCGGAGGAAAGCCCGAGAGGGTGAGTACAAAGGAAGCGTCCGTTCCTTGAGAACTCAACAGCGTGCCAAAAGTCAACGCCAGATATGTTGATA